>CAZYSF010000419.1:0-6312 GCA_964649635.1 uncultured Anaerolineales bacterium
AGGTTTGTGCTGGTAACGGGCTGGGCGGGCGGGGTGGGCAAGTCCACGCTCGCCCTCGCCGTCGCCAAACGGTTCCACGAGCGCAACCTGCCAACCGCGATCCTCGAAGCCAGCGAGGGCGGCTCCTATCTGGTCTCGCGCCTCGGACCGCAGCTGCATTCCATGTATGACGTCCTGACCGGCGAGGATACGGCCTCCGAGTGGGGAGGAGTCAAGCTGTTTCCGATCGACCACCGCGCGTCGCAGGTCCTGGCCGAGGATCCGCGTCTGCCGGATTTCCTGACCGGTCTGAAACGGGGTTACACGCTGGTCGTGGTGGATGCCTCGCCCAGCCATCCCTTCTGGCCCCGTCTGCTGGATCTGGCGACGAACGTCATCGTGGTGACCGCCCCGCGCGATGAATCCCTCTTCCAGTCGGAAACGCTGTTGAAGGAACTCGAACCGGTGCGCGCCGCGCGTCCGGAACTTAAAATCCACCTCATCATGAACATGGTCCATTCGCTTGGCGAGCGAATCGGCATGTCGGGCATGGTTGCCGCGTCGCTCCCCCACAACGAGCGTTGGGCCACCCAGCTCGATCCCCGGATTGCGGATCCGATCCTGAACATTTTATATCCGGGCTGGACCTCTGGCCCGAACCCCAAAACGCTGCGGAAGCGGATCCTGGCGGCAAAAGCCGGCAAGAAAATCACCGAAAAATCCGGGAAGAAATAGCAGCCGCCCGGGCGAAAGGATAGAACATGGGACGCAGAATATTCGAAGCCGTCGCGGGGATAATTCTTCTGATCGTCGCATTCGTCGCGGCCTACTACTTCCAGCAGGCGTATAAAAGCGGCGTGGAGTACCGGGCGCTCCCGGTGCCGGTTCGGGAAATACCGGCCTACACCATGCTGACGGATGATATGTTCGAACTGAAGGATTTCCCCAGCGCGCTGATCGGCGGGTACGCCGAAACGCTCTCCCAGCTGGCCGGGCGGATGTCCAATTCGCGGATCCCCGCCGGACTGCCGATTCCGCTGGTGCTGTTAACCTCCCCGGAAGATTACCGCCTGGCCGATCCATCCTTGGAAGTTCTCTCCATCCCCGTCTCGCCGCCCTCGGCGATCGGCGGCCAGATCCGGGAGGGGGATAACGTTAACATCTACCGGCTCATATCGCCCGGCAGCCTGTTCGTCCCGCTGGGCGAGGAGGATCCGGTAATGGATTCGGTGACGCTCGTCGCCGAAAATATTCCGGTGGTCATGGTCATCGGGGATACGGCGCGGTCGTCGAGTTCCACCAGCGGCGTGCAGGAGGTCTCCGCCCGCATTCTGGTGCTGGCGGTGACGGATGCGCAGCGCGATGCGATCCTGACCCTGATGGGCGAGATCACCAGCGGGGCCATCATGTGGGTCACGCTCGCGCCCATCGAATCCTGACGGATGGGAAACGATTCGAGGTAATTCATGGCGAAGGATGAAACCTACGGCCTGCGGGAAATAGACCGGAAAGTCCTCCCGGATGTCCAGGAGCATCTGGCGTTGCGGAAAATCCGCCCGCCGGATTGGCGCGACGAAACGCCCGAATCGCGGCAGAAGTTTTTCGACGCGGTCCGCGGAATCCTGATTTCCTCCGTTTCCCAGGCCGAACTGAACGAAATTGCCACCCGCCTGTGCGATGCGCTGACCGGCGTGGGAATCCTCCAGCCGTTCCTGCGCCTGCAGGGCGTGGAGGAAATCTACGTCCGCGGCGGCCGGGTGGCGATGGAACGCAGCGGCCGCCTGGAGCATCTGGGCGAACTGGCTCCGGCCTCGTACTTCGAGCAGATGATCCGCCGGGTGGCCGACGCGACCGGAAAACCGCTCAGCCCGCTCAACCTCACGCTGCTGGTGGATCTGCCGGGCGGGGAGCGCTTCACTGCGCTGCTGCCGCCGCTTTCCGATGCGCCGGTGATCAACATCCGCTGCTTCGGCCGGAATATGCGCGGGCTGGGAGACCTGGAGCGGGTGGGCACCTTCAATCGTCACCTCCCGCTGGTCAGCGGATCGCTCGAGGATATCCGCGATCCGGAACTGCGGCGCAAAGTCAGCGAACAATCCTCCCCGGTGGCGCGCTACCTTGCCTGGGTGATGGCCACCCTGGCCGGAAGCGTGGTGTTCGCCGGGCCGTTCAGTTCCGGCAAGACCACAATTTTCAACGCGCTCAGCGACTACTTCCCGGTCGGGGATCCGGTCGCCATCCTGGAGACGTTCCGCGAGATTCAGATGCGGCCGGAAGCGTTCATGATGCGGGCGATCGCGCCCGCGGAAATCCTGCCGGGGGATACCCGGCGGATCACAATGGATGAAGTGCTGAACATCGTATACACGCGGGCCAACCCGCGGGCGATCATCCTCGGCGAAGTGGTATCCCCCGGCGAAGCGCTGCAGTTCCTGCGCGCGTCGAACCTCGGACGCAGGGCTTTCACCACGATCCACGGCGGTTCGGTGGGCGCCGCGCTGCGCCGGCTGGAGGACCTGGCGCTTTCCGCCCAGGAAGGGCTGACCATGCGCGCGGTGCGGGAGATGGTTGTCAGCGGGATCGATCTGGTGGTGCTGATGTCGCAAGCCGCCAATCCGAAAGATCCGCGGGCGGTCGACCGCTTTGTCGCGGAAATCACGCATATCGTCGACATCGATGCCAAGGGTGATTACATCCTCGATACGCTTTATCGCGGTGTGGAAGGCGCCAACGTAAGCTTGTATGGGAAGGCCTGGAAGGAAATTACAGGCGGGGATCCGGAGGGCGGGAAATGAGATTGGGTCCGTACCAGCTGCTCTCGATCGCCGCCATCGCCTTCGGGATCGGCCTGTTCCTCTCCAGTCATAGCCTGATCCTGCTGCTGGAGGATTTGATCTTCGGCGTGTGGGATTGGATTCTGCGCACGCTGCGGCCGGGCGCCCACCGCCTGCGCGATCTGGCGGAGGAAGCCCGATCCCCGAAACTTGCCCAGACAATCTACGGCAAGGGGTTCGTCTCCCGGACGGCGATTGCGCTCATGCGCTTTCCGTGGCCGATCCTGGTGGGCGTGGGACTGGCCGTTTGGATCCGGGATTGGATGCTCTCCCCGATCATGATCATCGTCGGGGCGGTGATCTCCTCGGCGCTGTTCTCCCGGATGAGCCGCCGGTTCTACAACCAGCTGACCGACGAACTGGAGATGCTGATCCTGCAATTCGTATCCCGCTACCCCCTGCGTAATTCGGTCGCCACCGCGCTCTCCGAAGCATCGGACCAGCTTCCCAGAGGCTTGCTGCGCGATGCGGCGGCCGGAACGGCCACCCGCCTGAAACTTCAAGCCGGCGGTAATCCCTACCGCGATCTGATCGCTGTGCCGCATCCGGTGGCGCGGCGGTTCGCGGGGGTGCTGATGAGGGCCGGGATGGCCTCGCCGGAAGTGTTTCTCGATCTGCTCGGACAGCTCCGCAAGGACACCGAAAGCCGCCGCGAACTGCAGCAGCGCGTCCGCCGGGATTTGACTCTCGAATCGGCGACCATCACCATCCTTCAGGTGGTCCTGATCGCCAGCCTGATCGCCGTCGCCTTGATCCCCTCCTGGAAAGTGTATTACGTCGGGTCGTTTGGAAACCGGGTTGTGTATCTGGTCCTGGTCGGTCTGGGGATCCTTGGGACGGTGATCGGGGAGAACGAAGTGCGCTACTTGGAGGAAGCCTGATGTCTCTCCGGGTAATCTCCTGGCTGCTGTTCATTTTCATCGGGGTGGGCATCTCGCTCATCCTGTTCAGCATTTTCGGTTTTTTAACGGATATGCTGCGCTGGATTCGGAAGCCGCAGGGAGTCCTAAGCCGGACGACCGCGCTGGCGGTGAGGGCGGAGATCGCCCGGCGTCCCGGATTCTGGCTGGATGTTGATTTCCCATGGCTGACGGCCTATCTGATAATCGCGCCGTTCGTGGTGTTGTTGTTTTTCGCGCTGGAAGGAACCGCGTTCCAGCCTTATTCCCTCGGCGCGCTGCTGATCCCGGTGATGGTACGGCGGTGGATCCTTCGCCAGAAGCGGCGGGAAGCCGGCAACGAAATCCGCCAATTCCTGGTGGAACTGCGTCTGCAACTCTGCTCGGGTGGAACCCTGCGGCCGGCGCTTCAGGCGGTGGCGCAGTTTGGGCCGCCCAATCTCGGGCGCCTGCTCCGGCGGCGGCTCTCGAGCCAGGAAAACGGAGTTCAGGTTCTGCGGCATGTGGCCGACGACACCGCCAGCCGATGGATCGCGGATGTCGCCGGCCGGGCGGAGGCGGCCCGCGACGGGATGCTGAACCTCGACGAGGCGGTTGCCCAGTCCATCGAGCGTGTCACCGGCGAAATGGACACCGAAGTGCGCGAGGAACTGCAGAAGATTCCCACGCGCCTGGTGGTCGTCGTCTCGCCGCTTATCCTCGGGCCGGCGCTGGCCGCCTGGGTCCTCCCGGTCGTCGCCCGGATGATCGCGAATCTCGAGGGAATCAGCTTTTTTGGGACTTTTTAACGCCTAAAATGGCGGCATTGGCTTCAATATTACGCGCGTTTTATACCGCCGGGAGGGTTGACTGCTATCATAGTGGGTAATCGGAACCACTCAGCAATCTTAATTCGCCGGGGTAAGCCCGGCAATGGAAAGGAAGGAAAGCCATGTTCGCGAGAAAACAGAGAGGTGCAAGTCTGGTGGAATGGATCGTCGTGGTGGTGGTTGTCGTCGCCGTGCTCGGCTCCGCTGCCTTGGGCATCGCCACCGTAACCGAAGGTAAAGCAGGCGAAGTGGAAACCTGGATCGGCGGACAGGTCGTCCCCGCTCCGTAGTCGCGGAATCGGTTTCTACCGGTCCGCCGGAGTTGACATGAAGGCGGATGACGAGTAATCGAACCCCTTATCGGATGGATGGCCTCGCACCAGGAATGAGACATCCATCCGATTGGGGATTCAAGGAAAAGGAAGGCCAGAATGCTTGCAGACCGCAGAGGGGCCGATTTGGTGGAATGGATCGTCGGGGTTATCATCGTCATCGGCGTGGTCGGCGCATCCGTGTACTCGTTGTTCCAAACCCTGGGCCTGGAGTTCGATGAACTCAACTCCAATATCGCCCCGTGATCCATTCGGAGAGGACAAACGCGATGATAAGCCGGAGCAGGGGAGCCAGCATGGTGGAATATGTAGTCCTGCTCGTCCTGATCGCCGGGTTGGTCGGGGGCGCGGTGCTCGCGCTTTCCGATACCATTAACAATAACATCGGCACTGTTTACAGCAATTTGGGTTCGTAGGAAGAGGATGGGATGCCGAGCCGGGCCGTCGGAATGAGCCGTGGATCACTTGGGCGCCGCTTCCGGGAAGCCCGTTTTTTCTTTCCGGGGAGCAGCGTCCGCCGTTGGCGGAATCTCCAGCGCGGTCAGGCATCGCTGGAAGTATTGATCGTCCTCATTCTCCTGATCCCCCTCATTTTCGGAGCTTACGAAATCTCCCGGGGCGTGGCCGTCAAATCCTCGCTGGATTCCGGGGTGGGGATTGCCGTGCGGGCGCTTTCGGTGGATCCCACCAATTGGGGTTTTGCGGCGAATGCGGTCTCCAATACCGTGGCGCAGAATGTCTTCGGCGTTTCCGGTTTGGGTCCTGTGAATTTCGAAGCCTATACTTCCACCGGAGTGCGGCTGTACCAGGCTGATTTTGCCGCCCTTGTTTTCGGCGATGGGTTCTATATTGAAGCCTGGGTGCAATTCAGCCCGGAAGTCCCGCTGCTGCCCCTCGCGCCCATCACCCTCCGGGCCCGGCATTACGGCATCGTGGAAAGGGTGACGTAAAATGCGCGCCGCGGAATTATTCCGGCGGGCAGCCGCAAAATATTCCCATCGGCGCCGAAAAACCGCCCGCGGCCAGATCCTCGTCCTGGCGGTTATTTTCGTCTTGATGTTTTTCCTGGTGGCGGTGGTGCTGATTGACGTGTACAGCGTGATGGAGGCGCGTGCCTGGGGTTACCGGGTGGCGCAGGCGGCGGCGTTGGCCGGCGCTTCGCGGACGACGGGCGGCTGGATCTTCTATCAGCCGACGGTCGACCCCTTGCTGCCGACCCCGACGGCCCGGTCGGATAGATGCATGGATCCGATCCGGACTGAATTGGATCTAATCCTTGCGGAAGATGCTGCCTCGAACATGCTAGAACAGGAGATGCAGACCCGCGGGTTATCCTATCCGGCCGATTATGGGTATGAGATCCGGGTGCATTGGGATTTCGATGGCGACACGGAAGTCGGCTGGCCGCCGGGAGCGGCCCGGCTGGGCGGCGGCGATTGGAGTTCGGCGGAGCCGGCGG
>CAZYSF010000420.1:0-2277 GCA_964649635.1 uncultured Anaerolineales bacterium
GTCGCCGAGTGGAATATTTCTGAGGCTGGTGATTGGCTCGAGAAGATCCTGGCGGCCGCGCCCGGAGCCATGGTGCTGGACTGCGAATCCTCCGCGGAATGGGGGGTGAAGTTATTACAGGCGTTGAAAAAGAACCCTGCCACGCAGGATCTACCGGTGTTGTTCACGTGCATTTCGCCGGATGATGACTGCGGCGCGGTGTTGGAATTCAGGTTGGGATCGGCGGAGTTGGCCGGCATGGGTGGGGGAATAATATCACTTCGTGAGAAGTGAAACCAATCCGACGGGAAACAATCGATAAAGAGTAATACACATGATAGAGACCCTAAGGTATTAAAGGATTGATCGACGTGAGGATCCATCCCCCTGACCCTAAGGGTCTTGTGGCGGTTATATACGCCGTTGTATGCTCGCAGACCCTTAGGGTCGGGGGAACACGGGTACTCTAAGGGTGGAAAACCGAACCCTAAGGGTGGTAATCTCGAACCCTAAGGGTCCCTTTGTGCCGCTAAGCAGACAAAAAGCGGATAAAAATTCTCTAATTAGTAACAATTAAAAATCCGCCGGTTTCCCGCAAGACAAAGTGACAAATTTCACGTCTCCAGGACGAGCGCTTGGACGATTTTGAAATTGAGGAAATGGGCTGAATTAATAAGGAAAGTCGGCTTAAAAATATTACAAGTGTCACTTATTGAGACCCTGCTTTTTGGTATACTAATCCTGCAAAGGGGAACTTTTTTTTAAACGAGGGGGACTTTTTTTATGCGGAAAAACCAAGTCCAAACCGGGGGATTATGCGCGATTGGATTTTCCGAATTCCCAGAGAGTGGAAGCAGGGGCCCCGCGTTCGATCCGCCCTATCCCCCGTCAATTCAATCTGCCCGTTTGGAGCCGCTCTCCAAATTTCCGGACAACTTACGCTGCTCACAGGAGGCGAGGAATGAAGAAATACATCCCGTTGCTGGTGGCCGCGGTCGTATTCATCCTGGCGATACTGCTGCTCCAGCCGGAATCCAAGGTCCAGGTGGTTGTGCTCACCAACGATCTTCCGGCCGGACACGTGATCGAGGATATCGACCTGGCGGTGCGCGATCTCCCCGAATCCTTCCGCCCGGTGGATGCGATCGGGCATCCCTCGGAAGCGATCGGACAGACGGTCAAGACCGACCGCTCGAAGGGCGATATTCTCCGCGTCCGCCATCTGGGCGAGCCGATGACGCTCCAGCCCGGTGAACGCGCGGTCGCGATCCGCGTCGATGACGCCTCCGGCCTGGGCGGCCTGATCGCCCCGGGCGATATCGTCGGATTGACCGCGGTGATCGCCAGCCGCGACATGATCTATTCCAAGGCGACGGTCGAGGGATTCCGCGTGATTTATGTTTCCCCGGAATTCCGGGCGGGATACACGCAGATGCAGGATTCGGGCGGAGGCTCCTCCATCGCCCAGTCGCGCTCGAGCGAGGGGATCGTCGTGCTGGCCGTGCCGGTAACCCTCATCGACGTGGAATACGATTTCACCTTCATGGGCGGCACCAAGGAAGTCCGCAAGGTCAACGCCGTCGAACTGATCGCCGCGCTGACCTCATCCGGTTCCGCGACGATCATCCTTTATAAAGTCCCGGCCAATCCCGAAACCATGGACAGCCCCGGGTTGGATCTGAACGACCTGATCTTCATCCCGTCGCCCACGCCCGGACCCACCCCGACCGGCACACCGGAAGCGCCGGTTCTGGCGCCATAAGGAGACCCATAAAAGATGTTCCCCCAAGCAACCCCTGATTCATCGGTCGTGGTGGTCCTGCTCGGCGGGCCGCCGGAGCGGGTGACGCTTTGGTACAGCGCGTTCATGGCCGACAGCCGCTTCCGCGTGGCGTCGCTCGCCACCGACGCGGATTCGTTCCTGATGCAGCTGGCCGGCAACCCGGAAGTGGTGCTGGTCGATGCGGCCCTCTTTTCCGGGCCGCCGCCGCTGATCGAGGCGCTGACCAAAGTCTCCGGGACGGCTTATGTCGTCCTGCCGACGATGGACGAAGCCCAGCGCCAGACGATCGCCTCGATTCCTTCGGTCAAGGGGGTTTATCCGGCGGAAACGTTCAACCTGGCGACGGCGATCTCGCAGATCCATGCCAACGCGCTCGCCCGCAGGCAGATGGCGCCAGCGGCCGGGGATTGGGGGACCCAAAAGCGCGAAGCCGCGACCGCGACCACCGGGTTGCGAATTGTCACGGTCTGGAACCAGAGCGGCGGATCGGGCAAGACGACGATCGCGACCAACCT
>CAZYSF010000421.1:0-8283 GCA_964649635.1 uncultured Anaerolineales bacterium
TTTTCATCAAGGGGCGGCGCGGTTCCGCGCCCGCGCCTCCAACGACGGAAAAAAATCCGTGGATCTGGAAATCCGGCTCGACCGGCCGGACGGGCCGCTGGCGGCGCGCGTATCCGTTCCGCCCGCCAAAGACCGCTACGAATATTGCGGGGTGGAGACGTCCTTAAGCGGCGCCGCCGGCGTGCATGATGTATATCTGGTGTTCCGCGGCAGGATGCGGATCAGCACGTTTCAATTCGAAGCATGATCCTTTACGCGCAGCCTCCCCTCATCACTTCCTTCTCCCGGCATCAGCCGGGAGAAGGTGGCCGAATCCCCGGGGCTCTTCCGGGGAGAGGCCGGATGAGGAAGAATGAGGAAAGCCGCTGATGGTTTTGTTCCGCCACCCCAAACCAGCAACCCCTCCCGCCGGGGCGGGCTCGACCAGCTTTTTCAACGCCCTGCCAAAGGTCCGTTGTATATGAATCTCTTTCACCGCCCGCAAAAAACAACCCCACTTGCCTCCGGGATTCATCACGCCCACCACTTCACGCAGCAGAGCGGCGGTATCCGCATCGACACGCTCGCCCCGGACGGGGATTCGATCCAATCGGCGGAAAAGGGCGCCTGGGCGGGGTACGGGCGGATGGATTTCAGCGGCGCCCCGGATTTGTGGATGGCATATGTCGCCGCGGACGAAAGCGGCCGCCGGATCGAGATCCGGATTGATAAACCCGACGGGCGAAAGATCGGAACCCTGGCCGTCGAATCCACCGGCGCGGCGGACCTGTTCCGTGAACAATACGCCCCGCTTGAGCCCGTCGAAGGCGCGCACGACCTGTTCCTGGTATTTCCTGACGGACCGATCGGATTGGATTGGTTCACCTTCTCGAAGGAAACCGAACGCGAAACCCCCGCCCGGCGCGCGGAGCGGATGCGCTGGTGGCGCGAGGCGCGCTTCGGGCAGTTTGTCCATTGGGGCCCGTATTCGGTCCTGGTGCGCGGCGAATGGGTGATGTATCAGGAGAACTGGACGCGGGCGGATTATGAGACGCAGGCCGCCGCGCGGCTGCGGCCGGGGCGCTTCCATGCCGCCGATTGGATCCGCAGGCTCGCCGGCGCGGGGCAGCGCTACCTGGTGATCACCGCCAAGCATCATGACGGATTCTCCATGTTCGATACGCGCGTGCGCGGCTTCGAGCCGGAGACCGGCGGAAGAACGGGCGCCCGTTACGATATCGCCGATTTTTCCCCATGGCACCGCGATCCGATGCCGGAACTGGCGCGCGAATGCCGCCAGCGCGGGATCCGTTTCTGTTTGTATTATTCGATCCTGGACTGGCACCACCCTTCGCAATTGCCGGTCGCGGACGGATCCGGGCTGACCGACATGCTTCCGGGGATGAAGGACCGCTATGTCTCTGAAATGAAGGAGCAGCTGCGCGAACTGGTCGAGCGCTACGATCCGGACCTGTTGTGGTTCGACGGGGATTGGGGCGGGAGGGCCTGGTGGTGGAGCGCGGCGGACGGCAAGGCGCTCTACCGCTACCTGCGGACGCTCAAACCGCCGCTGATCGTCAATGAACGGGTCAAGCGTGACAGCGGGTTGGGCGATTTCCGCACGCCGGAGCAGACCATCCCCGAATTCCCGCCGGAGGGCGATTGGGAAAGCTGCCTGACGATGAACGACCATTGGGGGCACCATGCGGAGGATCATCATTGGAAAAGCGCGCGGGAACTTATCCGCAGCCTGGTCGACATCGTTTCCAAGGGGGGCAACCTGCTCCTCAACGTAGGACCGAAGGCCGACGGCACCCTGCCGTGGGAGACCCGCGCCGGATTGAAAGCCATGGGGCGGTGGATGCGCGCCTATGGCGAAAGCATCCATGGCGCATCGGCCAGCCCGTTTATTTGCGGCTCCGGCCATGTCCGCTGCACCGCGAAACCCGGCTTTTTATTTGCGCACGTATTCACTTGGCCGGCGGAACGGATTCTGCGGCTGCCGGCCGTCCGGAATGTGATCGGTGCGGTGTACCCGATGGGGAAACCGGGTTCGCCGCTGGCCTTCCGGAGGGCGGGGGAAGGAATCGAGATCGATCTGCCGGCCCATCCGCCGGATTCCATGGACTCGGTGATCGTTCTGGAAGTGGATGGATTGCCCGAGGCGGTTCCCGAGTCGTAGGGGCGCAGAGACGCTGCGCCCCCACGGGGTGGGGGATGAGGAGAGAGAGGTTATTTCATGCCCATTAAATCCGCTCGTCGCAGCAAACCGGTCAGGCGTACATCCGTCCCGGCCGGTAAGAAACGCTCCCAGTTCGCCGCTCCGGAAGCATCCGCATCCACGCGCTACCTGCAAACCGACACCTACAACGGGATGCGCGGAAAAAACTGGAGCCGCGGATGGAAATTCCATCCGGGAGAAGTGGAACGCGGCGCGGATCCCGCGCTGGATGATTCCTCCTGGCGCAGGCTGGATCTCCCGCATGATTGGAGCATTGCGCTGCCTTACCGCGAGGAATCGCCCTCCGGAACCGGCGGCGGTTTCCTCGACGGCGGCACCGGCTGGTACCGGAAAACCTTCACCGCGCCGGCCGCCTGGCGCGGCAAGCGGATCTTCATCCAATTCGACGGCGCCTACATGGACAGCCGGGTATGGGTCAACGGCGAGCTTCTCGGCGCGCGGCCGTACGGGTACATTTCCTTCGAATACGACCTGACGCCGCATCTGAAGCCCGGGCAACCGAATACCGTCGCCGTGCGGCTGGAGAACGACCAGCCCACCAGCCGCTGGTATTCGGGCAGCGGGATTTTCCGCAACGTCTGGCTCACGCTCCTGGACCCGCTGCATGTCGATTGGTGCGGATTGTTCGTGAGCACCCCGCGGGTGGAGCGGGCGGCCGCCATTGCGAAGGTGAATGTGCGTTTGCGCAATCAGGCCGCCGCGGCGCGCCCGGCGTCGATCCGGGTCGAAATCTTCGCCCCCGATGGGAAACGGGTCGTTACCCTTGCATCCGACAACCGCGACATCGCCGCGGACGGAACCGCCGATATGGAGTTGGAGCTGCCGGTCGCCGACCCGCGGCTGTGGTCGGCCGGCGAACCGAACCTCTATACCCTCCGGGCGGAGATCATTTCCGGCGGCCGGACCGCGGACGTGTACCGGACGGCGTTCGGCATCCGCACCTGCGCGATGGATCCCCGGGAGGGCTTCTCGCTCAACGGGCGGGGAATGAAGCTGAACGGCGTCTGCCTGCATCACGATCTGGGCGCGCTCGGGTCGGCGGTCAGCGCGCGCGCGATCCAGCGCCAGCTGGAGATCATGCAGGCCATGGGCTGCAACGCCGTGCGCACCTCGCACAATCCGCCCGAACCCGCGCTGCTGGACCTGTGCGACCGGATGGGGCTGCTGGTCATCGACGAGGCGTTCGACGCCTGGGAGGAAAGCAACAAGGCGGCCAACGACTACCACCGGTTCTTCGGCGAGTGGGCGGAGCGCGATATCCGCGACATGGTCCGCCGCGACCGCAACCACCCGTGCATCATCATGTACAGCATCGGCAACGAAGTGCATGATGTGACGACGGAACGGGGCATCCAGTTGACCCAGAAGCTCTCGGAGTGGGTCCGCGGGGAGGATCCGACGCGGCTGACCACGCACGGCAACAACTATATGGAAACCGCCCTGGAGGCGTCCGCCCGGCTGGACGCGGTCGGGTACAACTACACCACCCACCTCTACGACCTGCACCACGCGCAATTCCCGCATTGGAAAATGTATGCGAGTGAGACCAGCTCGGCGGTCCGCACCCGCGGGGTGTATAAAAATCCGGAAGATAAAAACGTGCTCACCGGCCCCGATCGGCAGTGTTCCTCCTACGACAACTCCATCGTGGATTGGGGAACGAGCGCCGAGCTCTCCTGGAAGCTCGTGAACTCGCGGAAATTCATCGCCGGCGAATTCGTCTGGTCCGGCTTCGACTACATCGGGGAACCGACCCCGTATGCCTGGCCGGCGAAGAGTTCGTATTTCGGAATTGTCGATACCTGCGGCTTCCCCAAGGACATTTATTTTTTCTACCGGAGCCGCTGGCAGGACCAGCCGATGCTGCACCTCCTGCCGCACTGGAATTGGCGCGAGGGGGACACGGTCGCGGTGTGGGCGTACACCAACTGCGGCGAGGTCGAACTCTTCCTCGGCAAGGAATCGCTCGGAGTGCGCCGTTTCGAGGCGGACGGTCCTGAGCATTTGGAATGGAAGGTTCCCTTCCGGCCGGGCGTGCTGCGGGCGGTCGGCCGGCGGGAAGGGCGGGCCGTCGCGCGCGCGGAGGTCCGTACGGCGGGCGAAGGGGCTGCGGTGCGCCTGTCCGCCGATCGGAAGATCCTCTCGGCCGACGGGGCGGATCTGGCGTTCGTCACCGCGGAGGTTGTGGATTCCAGGGGCGTGGTTGTTCCGGATGCGGACAACCGGATTCGCTTCACGCTGGCCGGCCCCGGAAAGATCGCCGGCGTGGATAACGGCGACCCGATCTGCCACGAGCCATACCAGGCGGCCGAACGATCGGCCTTCCACGGCAAATGCCTGGCGATTGTGCGGACCACCGGCCGGGCAGGAACGATAAAAATATCGGGAATGGCAGACGGGCTGAAAACCGGCGCGGTTTCGATTACAACGAAGTAAGCCCCGACAGGTCTCACCGTAATTTAAAATTCCAACCTTCCTCCAGGTTCATCCTTGGCCGGATAGTTCTCGGAAAACCAGACCTGACAGGTCTTAAGACCTGTCAGGTCTTTGTAACGAATTATCGATCCTCTGCCCTATTTTTTTTCCTGAAACTTGAGATTTTTCTGCTTCGAATCGAGGAACCTTAAATTATTTGTTTTCTCAACCGGGGTCAGCCTGAAATTCCCCAAACCGCTGTTTTTCAGGATGCAAGACCAACAAAATTTCCGGATTCCGAATCTCAAGCACAAATTGGGATTGACTCGACGCGAAAGCTGGTATTTAATAGAAGCGCTTCGACGATGCGCTTCGACGAATTGCTGGGAATTCACGATTTCGTAATAAACCCCTATTTTTTGACCTGTTTGGAGGGTTTCATGCCGACAATGGCGGATGTCGCCAAGCTTGCGAATGTCGCCCTCAGTACTGTTTCCTACGCGATTAATGGCACCCGTCCCATTTCCGAGGAAACCCGCCAGCGGATCTTCGCCGCGATGGAGGAACTCGGGTACCAGCCGAATGCGCTCGCGCGCGGGCTGGCCAGCAAGCGCAGCCGCATCCTCGCCCTCCTCTTCCCCGCCCCGGAACGGGGCCTCGGCATCACCGAACTCGAATTTGTCACCGCCGCCGCCGATACCGCCAAAGAAAACGATTACAACCTCATCCTCTGGTCCTCCGAACTGAAAAATATCGACGAACTCCGCGAACTGACCCAGCAGGGTTTGGTCGACGGCGTGGTCGCGATGGAAGTGCACCTGCACGACAAACGGATCGAGATGCTGCGCGAGGCGGATTTTCCCTTCAGCATGATCGGCCGCACCGCGGATACCGAAGGGATCGCCTATGTGGATATCGATTTCGACCAGGCCGTCCGCGAAGCGGTGGATTACCTGAAGAGACTCGGCCATACCCGGATCGCGTTCGTCAACCACTCCCAGGCGGAATACGACGCGGAATACGGTCCGGCGATCCGCGCCCAGGCCGTCTTCGAATCGGCGGTAAAGGATGCGGGATTGCCGATCCTCGTCCGGCGCTGCCGCGCCGCGCCGCCGGCCGGGTACGAAGCGTTCGGCAGCCTGCTGGCGGAGGATCCTTCACTTACGGCCCTGATCACGATGAACGAACGCGCCATCCCCGGGATCATGCAGGGGATCGCCGAGAAGGGCTGGAGCATCCCGGATGATTTTTCGCTGGTGGCGGTCATCTCCTCGGCCCGCGCGGCGGAAATGGTCAGGCCCTCGCTGACAACGATGGAACCGCCCAGCGCCAAAATTGGGCGGGTCGGGGTGGAACTCCTGATCCGCAAACTCGAAAGCGCGGAGCAGGAAGCCGCGCGAATGCTGCTGCCCTGCCGGCTGGTGATCCGCGGCAGTACCGGTCCATGCCGGCGTACGCCTGGAGGGGTACATGACTGATCCGGCTCGGAATAATTCACTTATGAAGGGGAACGTGATTTGCCACGCCTACCCGCTGGCATGCTCCGGGGTCTCGGCCGCCCGGTCGGCGCCCCCGAAATGCACCCCCCGGGCTTGTTATCTGTTCGAAGGAATCCATCCGGATCCAAAAGGGAGCGAACTATGAAATTCACCGATGGATACTGGTCTCTGCGCGAGGGGATCACGGCGCGGCACCCGGTGCAGGCGGCGGAGGTCGAGGTTTCGCGCGACACCCTGGCCGTCTATGCGCCGACCAAACCGATCGCCCACCGCGGCGATACCCTGAACGGAAAGATGCTGACGCTCGAGTTTTCCTCGCCAATGCCGGATGTCATCCGCGTCCGGATTACCCATCATTGCGGACAAAAACCCAAATCCCCTGATTTTAAATTGCTGGAGCAGCCACCTGCGAAGGTGAAGATCGCCGTGGATGACAAGTCCGCCGGAATGACGAGCGGACGACTTTCGGCGCGGATCGCGCGGTCCGGGGATTGGCGCGTGGAATTCATCGCCGACGGCCGCGTGCTGACCTCAAGCCCAGGGAAGGGAATGGGGATTTTCGAGACGCAGGATTCCGGGTGCTACCTTCGCGAACAATTGGATCTTGGGATCGGTGAGTGTGTGTACGGGTTGGGGGAGCGCTTTACTGCTTTCGTGAAGAACGGCCAGGCGGTGGATATCTGGAACAGCGACGGCGGCGCAGGCAGCGAGCTGGCCTATAAAAACATACCGTTCTATCTGACCAACCGCGGATACGGAATTTTCGTCAACCACCCCGGCCGGGTCTCCTTCGAGGTCGGTTCCGAACGCTCCACCGGCGTGAATTTCAGCGTCGCGGGGGAAACGCTTGAGTACTTCATTATCTACGGCCCCACTCCGAAGGAAGTCCTGGAAAAATACACCGCCCTGACGGGCCGCCCGGCGCGGCCGCCCGCCTTGTCCTTCGGTCTCTGGCTTACCACCTCCTTCACGACGACCTACAACGAGGAAACGGTCACGCGGTTTATCCAGGGGATGGCCGACCGGAATCTGCCGCTCTCCGTCTTCCATTTCGACTGCTTCTGGATGAAGGAGTACCGCTGGTGCGATTTCGAATGGGACCGCGGCCAGTTCCCCGATCCGGCCGGGTTGCTCAAGCGGCTGAAGGCGCGCGGCCTGCACATCTCCGTCTGGATCAACCCGTACATCTCCCAGCGCTCGAGCCTGTTCGCCGAGGCCATGCGGCATGGGTTCCTGCTGCGCAAGCCCGGCGGCGACGTCTGGCAGACCGACATGTGGCAGCCCGGAATGGGGATCGTGGATTTCACCAATCCGGCCGCCGTCCAGTGGTTCGGAGACCGGCTCCGCGCGCTTCTCGACATGGGCGTGGATTGCTTTAAAACCGATTTCGGGGAAAGCATCCCGACCGACGTGGTGTATCACGACGGTTCGGATCCGGTGCGGATGCACAATTTTTATACCGGCCTCTACAACAAGACGGTGTTCGACGTGCTGCGGGAGCGGCGGGGCGAGGGGCAGGCGGTGGTCTTCGCCCGCTCCGCCACGGCCGGCAGCCAGCAGTACCCGGTGCATTGGGGCGGGGATTGCGAATCGACCTTCGAGGCGATGGCGGAAAGCCTGCGCGCCGGGCTTTCGCTCGGCCTCTCGGGCTTCGGGTTCTGGAGCCATGATATCGGCGGCTTCATCGGGACCCCGACCGCGGCTTTGTATAAACGCTGGATCGCGTTCGGCCTGCTCTCCTCGCACAGCCGCCTGCACGGCGAAAACTCCTACCGCGTGCCGTGGCTGTTCGACGAGGAAGCGGTCGACGTGCTCCGCCATTTCACCAGACTCAAGAACCGCCTGATGCCCTACCTGTACGCGCAGGCACTCGTTGCCAGCCGGAAGGGAATCCCGCTGATGCGGGCGATGATGCTGGAACACCCCGGCGATCCGGCCTGCGACAACCTCGACCGGCAGTACATGCTCGGACCCTCGCTCTTGGTAGCGCCGGTGTTTTCGGAGGGCGGCGCGGTTTCCTATTACCTGCCGAGCGGCCGCTGGACCAACTTCTTCACGGGCGTCACGGCCGACGGCCCGCGCTGGATGGAGGAAACCCACGGCTGCCTGAGTGTTCCCTTATGGGTGCGGCCGGGCTCGTTGATCGCG
>CAZYSF010000422.1:0-8484 GCA_964649635.1 uncultured Anaerolineales bacterium
GCCGCCCAGGCCGGCGACGGAGCAAATCCCGTTCAGCGACCAACCGCCGTCGGCATCCTGGATTACCTGATGATCCAACAGGCCGTGGAATGCCTTGCATGCGGCGCCCAGGTATTCCGAAGAAAAAAGGTTCTTGCGAACCCCTTTGGCGAACGCATAGGCGAACATGGCGGATGCGGAAGATTCGAGGTAATTCCCCGGTTCGCCTGCCCGGTCAAGAACCTGGTACCAAAGCCCTGATTCGGAATCCTGAACGCGCACAACCGCCTCGGCGGTTCGTTTCAGAATGCCGTTCAGAACCGTTCGCCCGCGGTGGTCGGCAGGAAAATAGTCCAGCACATCCGCGACCGCCATGGCGAACCACCCCATTCCCCGTCCCCAGAATTGCGGCGAGCATCCCGTCTCGGGCGAAGCCCAGCGCTGCCGCCGGCTTTCATCCCAGCCGTGGTACAAAAGGCCGGTCTTCGGGTCGCGGGTTTGCTTTTCAATCAGCGCGACCTGGGCGGCGATATCGTCAAATGCCGCGCCGTCACCGAACAGCGATGCATACTCGGCGTAAAACGGGCAGGCCATATATATGCCGTCCAGCCACATCTGGTGCGGATAAATCTGTTTATGCCAGAACCCGCCGCTCATCGTCCGCGGCTGGCGGCGGAGTTGTTCCCTCAGCAGTTCGATCGCCTTTCGGTAGCGCGGCTCGCCTGTTTGCCGAAATAGGGGGAACAGCAGCCGGCCGGGATAAACCTGGTCCAGGTTGAACTCATCGATCCGGTAGGTGCGGATATCCCCGTCGGGCGTCACCCACAAATCCACCCAATCCCGGACGAAGCGGTTCAGGCGGTCATCCCCGGTGACGGCCGCGGTATCCGCCACGGCTTTCACCACCAGTCCCTCTTCGTAATGCCAGTGTGTCCGATCCGCGGAGAACCGGCGCAGGACGGAATCGGTCATTCGGACGGACCAGCACGCGGAATCGGGGGCGTTCACTTTGTTTGCCATTCTCTCCGCGGAATTCTCCCGCGACGGTTCCCTTTCCTGGCCGCCCATCAGCCGGCATCCGGGTCGGGGAGTTTCCAATCCGGGAGGTATTCCCGGTTGAGGGCGGCCAAGCGGCGGAACATTTTCCAGGTCTCATCCACATCCAGAATGTTGGCCGGATCCGTGAACATGGCCTGAAAGGCCTGTTCCGGATCGTTGGTCAACGCGGCGTCGATGATCAATTCCTGGTTGGCGGCGTGCCGGGCGATCAGCGGCGCCAATCCCGGCGCCAGCGAGCCGGCAACAAGCGGGCGGACTTCGTCGCGCCCGAAATGGGCATTGGTTTCCACAACGGCGCCCAGGGGCAGGTTGGCGATCTGCCCCCGATTGGGCAGGTTGACGTTGGAGTCCAGTTCCCCCGATCCGGCCAGCGCCTTGATCTGTTCCACGCCTTCCTCTCCGCTTCCCGAGAGGTTGAGCGGCGTTCGGCCTTCCATCAAGTCGCGGGTTTTTTGCGGCGCGGCGCGCCAGCGTTCGATCCGGTAGGAAACCGGAGTGCGGATGACGCCCCAGCGGAAGAGCCCATCGATGGACCGGGTGAATCCCGGCAGGAATTCCACCAGATGGCGGTCGCCGGCCGCGGCCAGCAGTCCGAAACGCGGCAGCAGCGCATACTTGACCTGGTCCGCGCTGCGAAACCAATCCTTCCAGCCTTCCACTTCCGGCCGGGTGAACGCCTTGAGGATCCCGGGCTGGGCGGGAAGCTGCCGCACCAGTTCGAGGACATCCCGCCCGCGGAATTCGCATCGGTCGATCCAGGTGAAGTGGTTGATACCGATGACGTTGCAGTGCAGCTCGCGGCGGTCGGGCTCGGGGACTACCCCCCAATAACGGCCGACCAGCCCCGCAAGCATTTTTTGCGTGTTGAAAACCTCATGGCAGCACCCGAATACCTTGAGCGCCGGCGCCACTTTTGCCAGCGTCCGGGTGCAGATCGACATCGGGTTGGTGTAGTTGATGATCCATGCCTGCGGGCAGATCCTGGCGATCGTTTCGGCGAACCCCTTGTAGATCGCGGCGGATCGGAGCCCGCGGTTCAATCCCGGTGCGCCGGTCGTATCGCCGACCGGGAAGAACATGCCGAATTCCTCGGCGATGGCGATTTCCTGCGCCATCAGATCCAGCGGGCCGGGCTGGATGGAGATGATCACGAAATCCGCGCCTTGCAGCGCTTCGTCCAGGGTGGGAACCGTCTCATAGGCCCATCGGGAAATCACACCCGGCTGTTCCTGCAGCCAATTTCCCAACTGTTCGTTCAGCCGCGCGGAGGCGGAATCGATGTCGAAGAGCGCCATCCGGCCGCCGAGGTCCGGGCACCGCGCAAGATCGAACATCAGCTTGCGCGCCCAGTCGCGGCTTCCACCTCCGACGTATGCAATCTTCAGTTCCGTGTCGGCCATTCGGTCCGATGCTCCCGGCCCATCTGTACGTTGGGCGGCTCAAGGCCGCCCAACGTACAGATGAGGGAATGCGTGCCGTCCCTTGTATTACTTAAGGTACCCGGCCCCTGTCAGTATGTCTTTGGCATCGGCAACCCAACCATCCGTGCCCATGCCTTTCAGATCAGCGAGGAAAGCATCCCAGGCTTCCTGGGTAATCTCATTATCGACATCCAGGACGAACGCTTGGATACCCTCGTTGTACCGGGTTTGGACATCGCCCCAGTTTTCGGGAGGGTTGATGATCCCGGAGGCGGTGCACTCCGTCCAGGCTTGCGCGGTGAAACCGGCCAGGAAGTCCAGCGGCTTGATCGTCCGGCCGTCCCCAGTCTGGAATTCAGGATACCGGGCTTTCAGTTCCACATCGGTGAAGATGTAGACGAAATTCCCCAGCTGGGTGAAGGGTTGCATTTCCTTGGAGGTCCAGGCTTTCGCCGGATCGATGCCTTCGAGGGTGATGTAGCCGTTGGCATCCAGGTTGTAGTTCTCGCCCTTTACGCCGAAGCCCAGCAGGTAGTAGCCTTCGTCACCGGCGGTCCAGTCGAGGAACCGGGCGATGGCCTCGCCCTTGCCCTCGTCGATCGCCTTCTGCGAAACGGCGTAGATGCGGGCGGATTGATTGGAGAGGCCTTCCGAACTCAGTCCGGCCGGTCCGGTGGGCGGAGCCAGGACGACCCACTCGCCGGTGGGATTATTCGCATCAAAGTCCTTGTAGTTGGCTTTGGTGGAAAGGGCGGCGAAGTTCTCGCGCATGATGCCCCACTGTCCCTGCTTCCACTTGGCGCGGAAATCGTCCTTCTTCAGAGTCGGCCAATCCGGCGTGATCAACCCCTCGACATTGATCTGGCGCACGACCTTCAGCGCGTCGAGGAATTCCGGTTTGAAGACGTTCAGGCCGAAGGCATCCTGGGTGACATTCCACATTCCAGAAACGCCGTAAGCTCCCATCATGTAGTCGAAGCGCCGGCCGAGCCCGTTTTCCGGAACACCGGCCATTTCAGGATACGCGCCGAATCCGTAGGTGTCGTTCTTGCCGTTGCCGTCCGGATCGTCGTTGGTGAATTTACGCGCGACCTCGATCAGTTCGTCCATGGTCTTGGGCATCGCCAGACCAAGCTTATCCAGCCAGTCCTTGCGGATCACCAGACCGTCGGTGGTCGGGATCTGTCCCGGGTCCGGCAGGCCGTACATTTTGCCGTCGATCGTGACGAGCCGGTTGCGGTTCGCGTCGCCGTAGTGGGATTCGGTGCGGGTCGGCATGAGCGGCAGCAGGTCATCGACCGGCGCGACCAGGCCCTGCCCCACGAGGGCGTACCAGGCATCGCGGTTGACGAAGAAGATGTCCGGAAGATCATTGGCGGCAGCCGCCGTGTTGATCTTCTGATTCATGTCGTCATTGCCGCCCTTCATCACCACAAGGTCCAGCGTGATCTTCAGTTTTTCCTTGAGGATGTCATAGACGACCCAGTCGTCCGGCGGATCATCGGCCTCGGAAACCCGTCCGGCCGCCCACAAAGAAATCGTCGCAGGCTGGATTTCCGTCGGCTCCGCGGTCGGCGGGATCTCCGACGGGGCGAGCGTATTCTGGGCGACCGTCGGGGCGACGGTGGTGGCCGTGCCGCAGGCGCTGAGGAACAGCGCCACGATCGCGACCGCCAGGAGCAAGTGCTTGAATGTGTTTCTCATTCCATTCCTCCTTTAGAATGTTGTGATACACGGCTTGGTATCTCCCAAGCGTTGGTGCATGAAGTCTCGAAGGTTTCTTCCGGTTCACCTCCTCCTTACTGCTTTACGCTACCGGTCAGCGTACCCTTGGTGAAGTAGCGCTGGATGAACGGATAGACGGCCACCATGGGCAGCATGGTGATGAATACACCCGCGGCTTTAAGCGATTGTATGGGCGCGGCGCTGAACGCGTCCGATTCCACGTATTCGTTCAGGCTGGATGCCATGAGGATGTTGCGCAACAGCACCGGAAGCGGCATGAGGCTGTTATCGTTCAGGTACAGGATCGGATAGAAGAACTCGTTCCAATAAAAGACTCCGTAGAACAATCCGATCGTGAGCAGGATCGGTTTCGAAAGCGGCAGAATCACCTGAATCAGCACCTGCAGTTCGCTGGCACCGTCGAGCCGGGCCGCCTCCTCCAGTTCGACAGGCAGGCCTTCGAAAAATCCTTTCATCAGAAGGACGTTATAAACTCCGATCGCCACCGGGACAAATACGGCGGCCAGGTGATCGGTCAACCCCAGTTCGTGCACAACCAGAAAGGTCGGGATCATCCCCGCGCTGAACAGATACGTGAGCAGGATGAAATTAATAAGGATACCCCGGCCCGGAAGGGTCTTGATCGAGAGGACGTATGCCAGCGGTACGGTGAGGAACAGGCTGAGCGAAGTTCCGAGGACGGTGATCTGAACGCTGTTCCAGACCGCATTTATGAAATTCGGATGCGTCAACAACTGGTTATAGGCCTCGAGGCTCCACTTCCAGGGCGGGATGAGCATGCCGAAGCTGGTATCCTCCGCGGCATATCCCAGCGGGGTGACCGACATCATGATGACCCGCCACATCGGGACCAGGATGATGAGCAGGAACACAACCAGGAAGGTGTTGATCAGTATTTGGAAGACTATTTCTTCCCGCGATTTGACAGGCATGGAGATCTCTCCTGATTAGTAAAGGCTGGTACGGGCCCAGCGCTTGGCAAGCTCGTTCGAAACGACGAGCAGGACGAGCCCGATCACACCCTTGAACATTCCCACGGCGGTGGCCAGGCTGTATTTGAATTCCAAAATACCCGCGCGATAGACCCACGTGTCGATGATATCCGCGACGCTGTACACGGGTACCGAATAGAGCACGAAGATCTCGTTGAATCCCGCATCCAGGATGTGCCCCAGGCGGAGCAGGGTCACGATCATGATCACCGGCAGGATCCCCGGGAGGGAGATGTGCCAGATGCGCTGCAAGCGCGAAGCCCCGTCCACCGAAGCCGCTTCGAAGAGGGATTGTTCGATCCCCATCAGCGCCGCATAATAAAGAATCGTGCTCCACCCGGTCTCCTTCCAGATGTTGGAGAAGATCGCCACCCAGCGGAAGTATTTTGGCGAGGTGAGAAATGAGATCGATTTCCCTCCCGTCGCCTTGATGATTTCATTGACCAGACCTTCGCTGGGAGAAAGCATCGTCAGCAGCACGCCGAACATGATGACCCACGAGAGGAAGTGCGGGATGTAGGCGCCGGTCTGGACGATGGACCGGATCATATTGAAGCGCGTTTCATACAGCGCCACGGCGAGGATGATCGCCGTGGGCATTCCAAGGATTAGCCCGGCGATGCTGAAGAACAGCGTGTTCCCGATCAGCCGAGAAAAATAATAGGAATTGAAAAAGGCCTCCAGGTGCTTAAAGCCGACCCACGGGCTGCCCACCACGCCCAGCACCGGTTTGAAATCCTTGAATGCGATCTGAGCGTTAAATAAAGGCCAGTATTTGAATACTATAAAGAAAGTTATGGAGGGTATAACGATGATGTAAAGCCAGCGGTGGCGCCAGACGGCGCGCCACAACCGCCGGAGCCTTTCACGCCAAGGAATTTCCATACCAATAACCGGCACAGCCGCAGGAAGAATTGTGGTTTTTTCAGTCACTGTTTTATCCTGTTGAATATAGTAAGAACGGCCGAAACCGCTTTTTTTCATTATAAAAACCTCCCCATGGATTATGGCGCCTTGATATAGGAAAAAAACGATGCTTGCGGTGGAATAAGGCGCACAAATGGGCTGATTTTGGAACTTCGGATGGGGGAGAATTACTTGGTGGCTACCTTCCTTTCTTAAAAGGAAGAAGCGAGGAGTTGAATGCGAGGGTGTCTTTGCGAGGAGCGAAGCGACGAAGCAATCTCCATTTTTTTATGGAGGGGGAGATTGGTTCGCTCCCGGAGCCTGCCCTGAGCGCAGTGAAGGGGCCGCTCGCAATGACACCTGTTTATCCCTTTTTCAACCCCCCTGGCATGAAAAACGCTCGCTTTCAGCCTGTGAAAATCATCGAACCACAAAGACACCTAGGCACGAAGAATAATCTTATTTCGTGTCTTTGCGTCTTGGTGTTTCCTTTCTTATGATTCTGCTTTCCTTACCAACAATCACAATTCGGGAGTCTCCCGGAAGGCCTGCGGGGATTGCCCGGTGAATTTATGGAAAACCCGGCTGAAATACGATTGATCGCGGAAACCGACTTGATGGGCGATGATCCGGATGCTGTTGGCCGTGTTTTGCAGCAGCGACTTCGCCTGCAGGATTCGGTATCGGTTCAGGTAATCCCACGGGGAAAGCCCCAGCTCGCGGTTGAAAACCCGGCTGAGATAATCCTCGCTTATCCCGAGTGATTTCGCCAGTTCCCAGCGCGAGAGCGGGCGCGAGTAATTGTGGTGCAGAAAGGCGACCGTGCGTTTTACCAGCGCGGAAGTCTGCGGCGGGAGCGCATCGCTTCCAAACAGCGCCCGGTGCAGCGCGGCAACCATTTCCGCCTCCGAAAGGATCCCCTTGCTCTGAAACGTCACCCGCGCGTAACGCTCCAGCCGTTTAACGTCGTCCTCCCGGAGCAGTTTGCTGGAGAGGATGACCACCGGCACCGGCCGCAGCCGGGGATCCGCCCGCATCCAATCCAGCACATCCTCGCCCCCCATCCCGGGCATCATTAAATCCAGAATGACGAGACTCGGGATCTCCTCGCGCATCGCTTCCACGGCCGCGCCGCCGTCGGCCGCGGTACGGATGGAAAAGCCCGGCAGCCCCTTGAGCACGGTTTCTTTGTGCGCCGCGCGCACGTTCGGATCGTCATCCACGATCAGCACCGGGCCGGCATCGGGCGTCACCCGCACGGTGTGAATCGATTCCAGCAGCCCTTCCGATCCGGCGGATTTATCGAGGAAACTCGTCAACCCCAGGGTGAGCTCGATCTCGGCCCCCTGCTCCCTTTGGACCTGGCCGTAGACGATCACCGGTGCCCGACTCAGGAGCGGATGGGCGCGGAACCGGCGGACCATCGTCCAATCGTTCGCACCCGCGCCGGCCAAATCCCAGGCCAGGGCCACCGGCCGGACGCCCTCCAACTCGCGTTCCCAATCCCCCGCAGCGTGCAACCGGCGGATTTCCAATCCCTGACGCTGGCTCAGTTCGACGATTTCCTCCGCCGGCCGTTCGGAGGCGGATATCAGCAGGAGAACCGGCTGGGCGGATTCGACCGCCGGCGCAGGCACGCCGCCGATCCGCGGCAGCGGCAGGAAGACGTGGAACGTGCTGCCTTTACCGGCCCGGCTGTCTACCTTGATGGAGCCATTGTGCAGCGCCACCAGATGGCGCGTGATCGAAAGCCCCAATCCGATTCCGGCCGGAATGGCGCCGGTGTGCTCGCCGGTCCCGAACGGTTCGAAGATATGCTCCTGCTGGTCCTCGGGAATGCCGATCCCGGAATCCTCCACCCACAGGTGGAGGAACGGCGGGGATACTTCGGCGCCCAGCGTGATCGTCCCCCGCTCAGTGTATTTCTTCGCATTGCTGAGCAGGTTGAGGAGGATCTGGCGCAGCCGGACCGGATCAGCCTGGATCAATGGAAGCTGATCGGGAATCCGCAGGTTCCAGCGCACGGCCCCGGTATTATCCGCGCGTCCGGAAAGGCTTTGGAAAACCTCGGCTAAGAGCGGCAGAGGTTCGAGCAGTTCGGGATGCAGGTCCAGTTCGTCGATCTCGGCCCGCGAAAGGTCCAGGAGGTCGTTGATCACACGCAGCTGATGTTCGGCGCTGCTTTGAATGTGCTGCAGGTCGTGAGTTAATCCCTGCGGCGAGCCGGCGCTCCCCGACGGCGACGCCTCCATGGCGTTCCGGGTGTGACCGAGGATGATATTCAGCGGTGTGCGCAATTCGTGGCTGACATTCGCCAGGAGCCGGGTTTTTATCTGGTCGGCCTTCTCGGCCGTCAGGCGCGCCTGTTGCGCCTCCTGAAA
>CAZYSF010000423.1:0-2823 GCA_964649635.1 uncultured Anaerolineales bacterium
ACAGGCATCACCGCCGAAAAGCACGATTCCTTCATCAGCCCGACTGCCGACGGGAAGATACTTTTGGAATTCTCCGGCAAAGAGCTGATCCGCGGCGAGCCGGATGCATCCTCCTTCCCGTCCGGCGGGCTGCGCTCCACCTTCGAGGCGCGCGGTTACACCGCCTGGGATTGCACCTCGCCGGCCTTCCTCAAGGACCGCGCGCTGTGCATCCCGACTGCGTTCGTTTCCTATACCGGCGAGACGCTGGACAAGAAAATGCCGCTGCTGCGCTCGATGGACGCGCTGTGCACACAGGCGTTGCGCATCCTGAAGCTGTTCGGAAACAAGACCGCGACCAAAGTGACGACCACGGTGGGGCCGGAACAGGAATACTTCCTCATCGATAAAGGCTCGTACGACCTGCGCAAGGATCTGATCCTCACCGGCCATACGCTGTTCGGCGCGAAGCCGGCCAAGGGCCAGGAGCTGGAGGATCATTACTTCGGCCAGATCAAAGAACGGGTCGGCGCTTTCATGGAGGAGTTGAACGAAGAGCTGTGGAAGCTGGGAATCCTCTCCAAGACCCAGCACAACGAAGTGGCTCCCGCCCAGCACGAGCTGGCGCCCATTTACTCCAGCACCAATATCGCCACCGATCACAATCAGCTGGTGATGGAATACATGCAGAAGGTCGCCCTGCGGCATGGCCTGGTTTGCCTGCTGCACGAAAAGCCCTTCGCGGGCATCAACGGCTCCGGCAAGCACAACAACTGGTCGATGGGAACCAGCGATGGGCAAAACCTGCTCGAACCGGGCAAAACGCCCCACGACAATCTGCAATTCCTGGTTTTCCTGATGGCGGTCATCGCGGCGGTCGACGATTATTCGGACCTGTTGCGGGCGTCGGCCGCCACCCCGGGCAACGACCACCGGCTGGGCGCCAACGAAGCCCCGCCCGCGATCATCTCCGTCTTCCTGGGCGAACAGCTGACGGACATCCTCGCGCAGCTGGAAAACGGCGGCGCGACGAAATCGAAGCAGGGCGGCACCATCAACCTGGGCGCTTCCACCCTGCCGCCGCTCCCCAAGGACAACACCGACCGCAACCGCACCTCCCCCTTTGCCTTCACCGGCAACAAGTTCGAATTCCGGATGGTGGGCTCGTCGTCCTCGATCGCCATGCCCAATTTCATACTCAATACGATCGTCGCGGAAACGCTCGCCCTGTTCGCGGACCGGCTGGAAAAAGCCAAGGACTTCGACGCCGAAGTGAAGGCGCTGGTGAAGGAAATGGCGCGCGCGCACAAAAAGGTTATTTTCAACGGCAACAACTACGCCGAGGAGTGGGTGACGGAAGCCGAAAAGCGCGGTTTGCCGAACATCCGCTCGACCGTCGCCGCCACGCAGGCGCTGACGGCGCCCAAGAACATCGCCCTGGTGGAGAAGCACGGGGTCCTGAGCAAAGTGGAGATGGAATCCCGCTGCGAGATCATGCTGGAAACCTACATCAAGACGATCCGGATCGAGGCGCTGACCATGCTGGAGATGGCCAAGCGGCAGATCCTCCCCGCCGCGGTGGCGTATATTTCCGATCTCGCCGGATCGATCCAGGGCGTGAAGGCCACCGGCCTGAATGTGGACACCGGCGCGCAGGACAGTACGCTCACGGATGTCTCCGCGATGGCGGCCTCCTTCAAGAAGAACATCGCGCTCCTGGAGAGCAAGCTGGGGGAAGCCAACGGGATGCACGGCGACACCTACAAACTGGCGTGCGCGTTCCGCGACTCGGTCTTCACCCAGATGGCGGTTTTACGCGAAGACGGGGACAAGCTGGAAGAGATTGTGGACGAAAGCGTCTGGCCGTTCCCGACCTACAGCGACATGCTGTTCAACGTCTGATCCGCAAGGATCTCGAGCCGCTCGAAAAGCGAGCATTATCAACCATCACGGGAACGGGCAAGGCATGGACGCCTTGCCCGTTCTTTTTTTACGCCTCCCGATGACCAATATGCCGCCTTATGATCAGGGATCACGGCCCGCTGGAGGGTTCGAATCCGCCCCGGGAATAATTCACCGCCAAGCGCGGGATGCCAATGTGTAATTAGCACCGGACGGCAGTTCCATCGGGCGCTTCCTTATGAATTTTTTACAGCCCTCCCCGAAGGGGGTAAATAGAATATGAAAGAGTATCTACTCAGGTCGGATAAAAAAGTACACCGAAACACCGAAAAAGTCCGAAAACACCGAGCATTCATAATTTTTTAGGCAAAAGATGGCAGTTGATAGTGATTAAGATAACCAAATGCTTTTCGGTCTCATCGGCTCTTTTCGGTGCCTGCCCCGTGAGCGGTATCTGCGAACGGGGTAATCCGTGTACAAAGAAGGAAGTCCGGCTGAGTAGTTACATGAAAGAATACATTTTTCCGGGAGCCATCCGATGGGAAAATCCTGCCTGGTACGGCTTGCAGCCGGGTTTGCGGTGTTCGCGGCATCCAGCCTTATGGGAGGGGTGGTGATCCTGGGGGTGACCTGGCTGTTGTATCCCGTCCTCAACCCGCCGCTGTACGGGCTGTTGACGAGCAACGGATTTCCGATGCCATCCGATGCGTTATGGGCATTCTGGACGGCGGTGCCCTGCTGCTTCAATTTGCCCCTTTCCGCCGCGTTGGGCCTGGCTGACAACCGGATCTTTCTGCGCGCCAAACCGGCCGCGTAAGGAGCGAACACGATGAAGCGTTGGCGATTATTGATCCTCCCTCTGATGCTGGCGGCCTCTTTCTCCGCGGCACCGACGGGGGAAGCGCGGGCGCAGGGCGGCGAAATCGACTGGAGCGATCCATG
>CAZYSF010000424.1:0-1863 GCA_964649635.1 uncultured Anaerolineales bacterium
TCGATGGCGTTCTGGATGACTTTCTCGGTTCCCATCGAAAGCTGGATCCGCTCCGGAAACAATCTCCCCGGCGGGATGACCCGTTCGATCATCTCCTTGACCCGCTCTTCCTCGAGGCCAAGCTCGCGCAGGACGCGCCCGGCCACCCCGCCCTCTTCCTGGATCAGACCGAGGAGCAGGTGTTCGGTGCCGATCTCCCGCTGGTGCAGGCGTTCGGCTTCCTGGTGAGCAAGGCTGAGCACCCGACGAGCCCGCTGGGTAAAGCGTTCCAGACTATCCGCCACTGAGACCTACCTTCCCGATTTGATGAAATAAGACATCGATATATTTATTCTACCAAATTTACTCCGGTTAAAAATCACACTTAAATGGCTTTTATTCAGGGGATTCCCGGCATCCCGCCGAGTTTCTTGAGGGGAAAATGGCGATTTAGTACGCGATTGAGGTTAAATTCACAGGGTAAACGTATGCGGATTGCCAGGTATCGGCGGGTTTCCGGGAATAAATAATCATGAATCACTAATTTTCGGGACGCATATGGGCGACCCGCCAAGTTACTCCAGACCGATGAGCCCGGATGGACGGCGCTGATTGTCTAGAATTTGTGCTCTTCCATATGGCCGAGGATTTCAATGTGGAGCCGGTCTGTGATCCGCTTTTCGTGGAACGCGCTATCCGGCAGGCCGGCAACCAGGCGGATCATCGACCGGCGCAGGCCTTCAAACGTTTTGATGATTTCGTCCTCGCCGCAGCCGGAGAAGCGTTTGACCGCCAGTGCATTAAACTCGTCGACTCCGAAATCCGGCGATTGATACGCCGGATCAATCGGCATCCGTTCGAGCGCCTTGATCCCCTCCTCCCACCAGGCGATGAAGTGAGCCAGGATGTCCGCGAACCGGGCATAACCCTGTTGTTTATTAAATCGCTTCTTCCCGTCTTCCGTCAGACCGCGGTACCTTTCCACGAAGGTACCCCATTCCTTGTCGAGCGCGTCCAACAATTCTTTTCGGGATATGGAAGCCATTCCACCTCCTCCAAATGTCGCGTGGATCCGTACACCGAAGCACTGAAAAGAGCCGATGATGTCATTGCGAGGAGCGAAGCGACGAAGCAATCTCCCGCTTTTCCGAAGGGGGAGATTGCTTCGCTCCCTTCGGTCGCTCGCAATGACACCTAGCTGTAACGCATACCTTATCCCCCGCATTTTACCCTTAACCGGGAATTCACATGGCCGCCGGACCGATCGCGTATAATTTTTAGATGGCAACTCCGCGGGCAAGGGCTCAGAAAATTTTCCGCAAACTGGAAGCGGTCTACGGGGACCCGGTCTGGAAGGATCAGAAACCGCCGGTGGACGAACTGATCTCGACGATCCTTTCACAGAACACCAACGATGCCAACCGGGATAAAGCCTTCCAGGCCCTGCGCGCGTGCTTCCCCGAATGGGAGGACGCACGCATGGCGCCGGTCGCGGAAATCGTCGCCGCAATCCGCCCGGCCGGTTTGGGTCCGCAAAAAGGCCCGCGCATCCAATCCGTTTTGCATACAATAATGGAAGCCCGCGGCCGGATCGAGTTGGATTTTCTGCGGGCGTATCCGCCGGAAGCCGCGCGGGCCTGGCTTCGGGCGCTCCCGGGGGTCGGCCCGAAAACGGCCGCGATCGTGATGCTCTTCTCGCTCGGGATGCCCGGGTTTCCGGTGGATACGCATGTTTACCGGGTCACGGGCCGGCTGGGGCTGCGCCCGGGGCGCATGACGGCGGACGCCGCGCACGATCACCTGGCGGGCTTGTTTGACGCGGACCAGTATGCCTCCGCCCACCTCAACCTGATTCGGCTTGGGCGCGAGGTATGCCATGCCCGG
>CAZYSF010000425.1:0-2880 GCA_964649635.1 uncultured Anaerolineales bacterium
CGCGCCCGGCGACGGAATCCTGGCCGTTTGTTCTGATGCCGGCCGGCCGGATCGCATCGGGTCCGGGCGATCCGGACGTATATCGGTTCGAACTGGAGGAGCCCTACTTTGTCATTAATATCGGATCTCCTCATTGTTACCCGGTCGCCGGCATGACTCTCCCCGATCTGGCGCAGCAATTTGCCGGAGCCAGCTGGCTTGCAGCCCGCGAACCGATCGATCTCTCCACCTCCGCGACCGGCCTGCTGGGCGTGCCATCCATCCCCGAACGCCGGGAGGCCGTGACGTCCCTCGTCACCAACACGTTCGGAACGGAAGCCAGTTTCAAGATCCTGGAATGCATCTATCTCCGCAAGGAGCTGCGCTATTACGCGCTTGTGGAGATGTCCGATTCGAAGATTGTGTACCTGATCGGCAGCGGGATAGAACCGGTTAAGGTCCAGTTCTCAATGGCCTCCAGCTGGCGGCGGCTGGCGCTCGGGGTGGGGGAGTGTTTGCACAACGGGAAAATTAAATAAATTACCGGATTTTTCCATCTACTTTCCCGGTCCAAATCACTTTCTGCTTTCCCTTAAAATAATTAATTTCATGATCAACACAGTGGGGCGGAGTAAATCCTTTGCGAATTGCCGCCTTGATTTTGGTGAATTCCGTGATATTATTATGTAAGCTAATGGTTATTATATTACGTAACTAGGAGCTAAAATAAAGAATATGAAAATACAGCAGGCTGTTGACGTTTTTTTTAATGAATTCCATTTTCCGAGGGAATCCAAAAACACCAAACGGACGTATAAAACCGCGCTGAATAAATTCCTCCAGTATGCGGACGATGACCACATATTAATGAAGGATGTCTCAAGCTTGGATTCTTCCATTATTAATCGATTCGGGGTCTGGATTATCGGTAAAGGCTTGAGCGAGTATACCCAGAATATATATGAAAGCGCTCTTCGGCGAGCCGTCAATTTTTGGAGAATAAAGGGTTGGATAACTTTCTCAAACGACGAAGAAAAAGAGACAAGATTGGCTATGCGCATCCAATCCAAGAAAAAACAATCCGCCGGATCCGCGCGCGTCGGTCGCGTCCCGGAGGATTTTGGGGACAAGATGGCCTCAATTGCGGATTCACAGCCGCTGCCTACTGGAAACAACCGGATCGCCCTCCTGAAAATCCTCCGCTCCAAAGCCCTGGTCCATTTCCTGCGTGCCACCGGGCTGCGGATCGGCGACGCCTGCCGCTTCAGCCGCAGCGATTATCAGAATGCGAAAGCCCACGACGGATATTTCACGCTGCAGATGCAAAAGACCGGCTCGCTGGCCCATTGCCTGATCGGTGAATCCGCCGTTGCCGCGATCGAGCGCTATCTCAAAGAGCGCGGCGACGCCTCACCATGGGTATTCATCCAGCACGGCCGGGCGGGAAAACCGCGCACCGGCACAAGCCAGTTTTTTCGAACTTCAATCAAGGGTTATGGGGCAAAAATCTCCCCCAAGACCGCCTGGGAGATCATCCGCGGGATCGGCCGCCAGGCTTATGGCTATAAGACGACCCAGTTCATTTCCCCGCATGCGTTCCGGCATTGGCATGCCCAATCGCTCATCCGCGCCGGCGCCCAGCTGGAAGACGTGCAATCCGTGCTCGGGCATTCAACCCCCGTCATCACCAAGCAGATCTATGCGCCCGAACCCAACCTTTCCAGAATTTCCGAAACCGAACGGTTGATCCAGAGGAAACCAGAACAAAACCCTAACAATGAGGGGGAGAATTCCTAAGAACCGATTTCACACTTAACGCTATTTTACACTTAACGCTATAGAAAATATCTCACCGCAAAGCCCGCCCTGGTCGGGCTGGGCAAGGGACGCCAAGGTCGCAAAGATTTTTTTTCATTCCCTTTGCGAACTTCGCGACTTGATCTGCGGAGAGATTGGGAAATTTGGGGTGGCTGACGGGGATTGAACCCGCAACAGCTGGATCCACAGTCCAGCGCTCTGCCAATTGAGCTACAGCCACCATGCAGTGCCGCGAGGCGCAAAATTCTATCATCCGGCTTGTCTTCCGGCAAGCCTTTTGCAGATTTCTTGTGCAAGATCCTCCGTACTGACCGTAACCTGATCCCGCGCCGCCAGGTCCTTCAGCGTCGCTTTTCCCTCGCGGATCTCGTCCGGACCGGCGATCACCGCCAGGGGGATTCCCAACGCATCCGCATACTTCAATTGCTTGGGCAATCGCTCCGCCGAGGGGTACCATTCCACAGCGATCCCGGATTTCCGCAGCTCCTGCGCGATCTTCATCGCGGCGTCCCGTTCCGTATCGGAAAAGGTCGTGACCAGCACATCCGCCGGCACGACCTTCAGGGCCGGCTCTTTCCCAGATTTTTTCAGGAAAAGACCGATGATTAAATCCCCCATTGCAAAACCCACTCCGGGAATCTTCCCGCCACCGACATCCCCCACCAGGTTGTCGTACCGGCCTCCGCCCAGGATCGCCCGGAACTCGCCCGCCGTGTCGCGCGCCTCAAAGACCGTCCCGGTGTAATAATCCAATCCGCGGACGACCGCGGGATTGTATTCGATGTAATCCCGCACGCCGAACGATTCCATCGCGGAGAAAAACTCCTTTAGTTCGCCGGATTGGGTCCATAAATCGCAGTTCGCCAGAAGTGATTGCAGGCCGCGGACCTGCTCCGCCGCCAATCCGGATTCGAGGGCATACGCTTCCCACGCCGCCGGGTCCATTTTTTCTTTTTTATCGATCAACCGGAAAGCCGCCGTGCGCACCTCGTCGCGCATGCCCAGGCCCGCCAGCGCTTCTTCCATGAGCCGCCGGTTGTTCACTTGAAGCTTCACGTCCCGCGGTGTGAGCTCGACCAACCG
>CAZYSF010000426.1:0-7225 GCA_964649635.1 uncultured Anaerolineales bacterium
GATACACCCCCAGGGGGCCCAGGCCGCCGCTGACGGATTGGATGTACCAATCCGGCGCGCGCCAATGGAGCTGCTCCACGATCTCATAAGCGATGGTTTTCATGGATTCCCGAGCCGCGATCGAACCGGCTCCCGGGTCTATGACGAGCCGGCGGCGCTCGGCGAATTGCGCGGCGATCTGTTTGGTCTGATCGTAATTGCCGGAAACCCGGATGACTTCCGCGCCGAACAGGGCCGCCTCGCGCAATTTCTCCTGCGGCACCAGGCTGGTCATGAACACCCATAACTTGATCCCGGCCCGGGCGCAGGCCGCCGCGTACGCCACCGCGGCGTTTCCGGTCGAAGCGATCACCGCCTCGCGCACGCCCGACTCCAGCATGGACGCCACGGCGACCGCCGCCTGGCGGTCTTTAAAGGAACTGGTCGGGCCGTAACGCTCGTCCTTGATGTAAACATGTTCGTGCCCGAGCGCGGTCGCAAAACGCTGGGAATGCCATAGCGGAGTTCCGCCGGCGGGATACAGATCAAGCGCGGAGGGATTCTCGATCGGCAGGATGTCCTGGTAGCGCCAGATATTCAACGGCCGCCCGGGCAGCCCGAGCAGCAGATTCCGTTTAAACGCGGCGTAGTCGTAGCGCGCCTCCATCCACTGCGAGCCGCACTGGACGCAGACGGCCGCCACCAGGGGCGTAAATTCCTGCCACGCGCCGCACAGGTTGCACTCGAGATGATCAGGCTTTGCCATTTTCGGCCGCCTTCGCCTCCATGGATCCGGCCATTGTTGCCTCCACCGGCAATTCCACAAAGAACGTGGTGCCCTCTCCGGGGATGCCGCTGCTTTCCGCCCACAGGCGCCCGCCGTGCATCTGCACCAGGCTCAAACTGATCGGCAGGCCGAGGCCGGTGCCGCCGACTTTCCGGGTGGCGGACGTGTCGACCTGGGTGAACTCCTGGAAGACCAGGTCCAGCTTCTCCTTCGGAATCCCCAAGCCCGTATCGGAAACCCGGATCCGGACTTTTCCATCTTTCTGTTCCGTGCGAATGCTGACTCCGCCTGTATCGGTGAATTTCACCGCGTTGCTGACCAGGTTCAACATAACCTGGCGGATGCGGGTGCGGTCGGCGGTGATCTCGGTTTCCCGGTCGGAGTCCGCCTCGATCATCAGCGACAGCTTTTTCTCGGCCGCCAGCGACGAGCTGATTTGGAAGACCTCTTCCAGGAGATCGTGAACCTTGAAACGTTCCAGCGAAATATTCATCTTGCCGGCCGAGATCTTGGCCATATCGAGCACGTCGTTGATCAGATGCAGCAGGTGCTGGCCGTTCTTCCGGATCAGCCCCAGGTCGTTGTTCATGTTCTCGGTCAGCTCGCCGTCGATCCCCTCCAGCATCACATCGGTGAAGCCGAGGATGGAGTTCAGGGGCGTGCGCAGTTCGTGGCTCATGTTCGCCAGGAACGAGGTCTTCAGGCGGTCGAGCTCGCGCAGGCGGTCGACCGTCTCGGCCTGCTCCTTGTACAGGCGGGCGTTCTGCAGGGCGACCGCGACCTGGGAGGTCAGTGTGGTGTAAACGTTGGCGTCCTCATCCGTGAAGCCGTTCAACCTGTCGGATTGGACGTCGAAAACGCCCAGGACCGCCTCGCCGACGATCATCGGCACAGCCATTTCAGAGCGCGTCTCCGGCAGGTTGGGGTTGGGCAGGAAGTCGGGCTCGCTGCGGACATTGTTTACGATCAGCGCCCGCCGCTCGCGCCGGGCGCGCGCCACAAGCGATCTTTCCAGGCCCATGGGAAGGGCGTGCTTGGCCGCCGTCATCTTCCGCCCCACCTCGCCCGCGCCGGCCGCCAGGTTCAGCGTGTGCGCATCATCATCCGCCAGGTAGATGTGGACGTGGTAAACGCCGAACCGTTCCTGGGTGAGGTCGACGATCGATTGCAGCAAACGCTCGGGGTCCAGCACGGTGGAAGTGGTGGCGCTGAGTTCCGCCACGGTCTCCAGCTCATGGGAGCGCTTTTCGTTCTGCTCGAGGAGCCGCAGGTTTTCCAGATGGCCGCTCAATTGCCCGGCCACCGCATCCAGGATTTCCCGGGTTCCTTCCGAGAGGGCTCCTCCCGGCAGGGATCCGGCATCCACGGCCAGCTCGCCGATCGCTTCATTGCGCACCGTCAGGCTGCGGCTGGCAAGTTCGCCGCCGCCGTTCGGGCCGGATTCCGCCAACGGCTGCACCCGGTTTTGGTCGAATACAAAACCCGTGCGCATTTCGTCGCGGGTCTGCTGGAATGTCTTCCAACCATCGCGAGTCAGGCGGCGGACGGCCTGTTCCGCTTCGGCCCGATACTTTTGCGCCTGGCCAAGCAGGCGCAGCCCGTCAATATGCTGTGCCAGCTGAGCCGCCGCGGCGTTGGCGATCTCCATCTGTGGAGCCGTCCAACCGCCTCCGTCCCCATCCGCCTGCAGGTTTCCAATCGTCGTTCCGGAAACCGTCAGGGGCACATGCAGGGCATGATCCGGCATGGGCCGGGTCGCTTCTTCCAGGGGGGTTAATTGTCCCTGGCCGTAGGCAAAACCCAGCCGCGATCCGTGATCGATGCCGTCAAGAAAATCCGTCCAACCGCCGGCGGGTGCAGGCGCGACCGCCGGTGTGATCGGCGCCGGCGCGGCCGCCGTGGCGGCCGGAGCCGCTTTTTGCGCCGCGAGGATCTCCACCGCCGGCTCCTTTATCCGCGCCATCGGTCCTTCCACGCGGGTCCCGCCTGCCGGAGCTTCGGGCAAGGCGGATACTGGAGAATTCGGAGCGGCTGGTTTCGCCTCGGAAAACAGCGCTTCAAGCCGTTTGTAGGTGCGATTTTGCTGAGACATAAGTGGATAACTCCTCGGTCAACTGCCGATACTGGATTGCGCCGCGGCTTTGCGGGGCATGGATCGTGATGGGGAGACCGGCGGCCTGGGCCTCGCGCAGCTTGGTGTCGAAACCGATCGTGGTGTGAAGCAGGCCTTCATTAAAGTAACCGCGCAGCTGTTCCAGCATCGTCGCGTGGAACTTCCCGCGCCCATCGAACATGGTGACCAGCAGCCGGTAGGTCAGCGGCGGATTGGTCCGGTCGCGGATGACGCTGACCAGCTCGAACATATCCTTCAGCGCCTGGATCGAGTAGTACTCGCACTGGGTCGGGATGATCAGCAGGTCCGCGGCGGTCAGGGCGTTGATGGTCAGCGGTCCGACGGACGGCGGGCAATCCAACAGCACGACCGCATATTCCTGCAAGGCCTTGTCTTCCAGCACCCGGCGCAGAAGGAATTCATACTGCGGCATCGGGTACATCCGCCGGCTGATGTCGAGCATCGAGGCGTTGGACGGGAGGAGGTCCAATCCCGGCAGGCTGGATTCCAGCACCGCCCGGTCCGGGGCGATCTCGCCCATGAGCACCTCCGCGACGGAGTAGCGGGCTTTCCCCGGCTCCATCCCGATGTTGAAGGTCAGGTTGGCCTGAGGATCGAGATCCACCACCAGCGTCTCGATCCCCCGCTCCACGAACCCGGCCCCCAGGCCGAGAGTCGTGGTGGTCTTGGCCACCCCTCCCTTTTGATGACAGATTGCAATGATGTAGGACATATCGCGTCCTCTTTCCCTATCTTCGGCGGCGGAGTTAATCTTTGCTGTTGTCGCCCGGGTTGGATGCGCCTTCCGCGCGGAAGGCCTGCGCGGGAGCCGAAAGCACCACGCGCGTCTCCTTCGAGCCCAGAGCCCGCCCAAGTTCGCGGACCGCGACCTGCAGGGCGTTTTCGACCGTCGTGGTCCCCTGGATCTTCTGGCTGATGGAGGCGATCAGAGCTTCACGCTCGGCGCGCTCGCGGACCTGGGTGTACGAACGGGCGTTACGAACCGCGATGGCCACCTGGTTGGCGATCGATTGCAGCAGGTCGGCGTCGGTCTGGCTCATGCCGCCCACGACGTTCTGCTGCACGTCCAGCACGCCCAGCACCTGATCGCCGATGGTAATCGGGACGGCGACTTCGGATTTCGTCTCGGGCAGCAGCGGGTTCGGCAGCCAGTTGGGATCCGTGGTGGTATCGGTCACCAGGACGGGCGCATTGGTATCCGCGGCCCGGCCCACGAGGCCTCTCCCCTTGGGGAGTTTGTGCCCGCGATCCAGGAGGATTTTCCCGACCTCGCCGGTGCCGCCGGCCAAGACCAGGTTGTCGCCGGCCTCATCGAAGAAGTAAATATGGGCGTGGTAGTAATTGAAGCCGTTCTTTACCTGGTCGACGACTTCCGCCACCAGTTGTTTTTCATCAAGGATGGTGGAGAGACGGCGGCTGACCTCACTCGAGGTGGCCAGCGCCTTGGTGCGTTCGGTCACGCGGTTTTCCAGCGTGCCGATCATCTCGCGCAACTGCCTGGTCATGCCGTTGAAGGTTACGGCCAGCGTGCCGATTTCGTCTTGGGAATCAACCTGGGCTTGCGACGTCAGATCTCCGGCAAGGATTTCCTGGGCGGTCTTGGCGAGCGCCTGGATGGGGCGGACAATCTGGCGCACACTCAGCAGGCCTAACGTTCCTGCGATGCCTGCCATCACAACAACCAGGATCAAGGTAACGAGTACGATATTGATGGCCGGAGCCAGCGCTTCGGTGAGGGTTTGCTCGGCAAGGATGGTAAGTTGCTGCTGACCCAGGCTCATGGTGGTAAAAGCCAAGACGACATTTGCGCCGTCCAGCCCGGGGTGGATACCCGTCTGCTTGGGTACGGTGAAATCGGTGCCCCGCAAGACAACCGAGGGATTGCGATGCGCCACCACTTTCCCTTGGGCGTCTACTATGTATATGCTTTGACCCTGGCTGACCCGGATTCCCGCAATGATATCCCACACTTTCTTGATGCGGGCAACGGAGACGAGCACACTGTCCACCGAACCGGTGCGCAAATTGATCACGGGGACGGAAATGGTCATAAGCGGTTCATTGGTGGATGGATCGAAATACACAGGGCCGTAATAGACCTGACCGGTGGTCTGGGGAATGACAAACTCATCGGCTTGTGATCGATCCACCGGGGCGGTCGAGGAGGCGCTGGTCCGGTAGACGGCGGTCTGTTCCTTCCCCTGGGTGTCGAGAAGGCGAAGCTCGTCAAAAGCGGGTTGGTAGGCGAGCAGGGAGGATAGGGCTTGAGTATGGTCTTGATCCGGAGTATTCAATCCCTGCGTCTCAACCGTGAAACGCAGCTCATTCTCCAGCTCCTGGAAGAACGCCGTCACCTGACTGCTAACGCGCCCGGCCGCCTCCTGCTGCAGTGTAAGGGCTTGCTGCTGCTGCGAATTAAAGCTTTGCCAGGCCAGTATCACCCCGACCACCAACAGGGGAACGACAGCCAGACCGATGAAGACAAGGATTAATCGTCCACGAATGCTGTTGCGCATATCAAATCCCTTTCTGCGCGGCAGACCCTGAAGACGTTGGCGGGCCTTCAGGATCTGCCACGGTGGCGAATATTCAGCGGATGATCGTATCCGCCTGGCTCAGGATATCGTCGGGAATGGCGAGGCCGATGACTTGCGCCGCTTGCAGGTTGATCGCCAAAAAGAACTCGGTCATTTCCACCGGCAGGTCAGCCGGCTTAATGCCTTTCAGAATTTGATCGGCCAGACCGGCCGCTTGTATTCCCCCCAGATCGAGCTTCATGGCATAGGTGAACAGAGCACCATCCTTTACTTTATTAACGTTGGCTACCGATGTCGGCAGGTTATGGGCGTTGGCGACCGCAAGAATATCCGACCATTTGGATTCCGTCTGGCTGTCCGGGAGCAGGTACAGGGCATCTATGTCCGCGGGGAGATTGGCCAGTGCGGCGTCGATTTCTTCCAGGTTGTTTGCCTCTTGCGCGACGATTTCAAGTCCCAACCCGGGAGCGGTGTCATTTGCCGTCTTCAAAGCCAGCTTGGCGCTGCTGTCATTGGGGTTATAAATGATATAGACCCGTTTTACATTCGGCGCGATTTTTTTCAACCATTCCAGCCGCCGGACTTCCTGGAGACCGAAGGTGACTCCGGTGATGTTGCCGCCTGGCTGGGTGAGACTGGTAACGATGCCGGCTCCCACCGGATCGGTCAACGGGACAAAGACCACGGGAATATTATTGTCGGCCGTGGCTTTTTTCGCCGCCTGGGTCGCGGGTGTGGAGATGGACAGTATCAAATCGACATTCGCCTTCACCAGGTCCTGCGCCACCCCGTCCAGTTTATCGATGCTGTCGGTGGGCCCCGCGTAGATGTACGTAACGTTTTCACCTTCGACGTAGCCCAAGTCGGTCATACCTTGCTTGAAACCCGTGAATGCCCCTTCCAGGGGCGGCGCATACAGAATTACGCCGATGGTGTAGGTTTTGGGTTTCGGCGCACCGGTACAGCCATAGAACAGCATTCCGATGATGACGAACAGACCAAGATGCTCAATTTTGCGTTTCATGTTGTCTCCTTGTCGGCCTTGACGAAATCCTGCACGGCGGCATGGTTGCCGGCCATGTTGAAAACCATTTTGCGTACGTTGCAGGTGATGTTCTCATCTTTGGTGTTCCCCAGACAGGTCCTCTTGGGCATGAAGGGGTCGGTCTTGCCGGACACAAAGCTGACCGCCATCCATCCTTTCAAAGAGTTGCGGAAAGCGCCTTTTCCGGAAAACACGCTTTTTTCTCCTTTCGATGAATGGGTGAAAATCGGATCTAGGCGCGTCATTGGAGGATCGGCACTTCCGGATGCGCGCGCCCCGGCTTGCCGCTGAAGTCGTATCTTTTCTGAGTTATCCCGCCATAACGCCGGGCGCTTTCCACCGCCATCATCCCCTGGACGGCGAGAATCGACAGCATGTTCGCCGCTCCCGGAGTGCGCGGAGCTCCCATCAAATTCGGATTCCGGATGGAAAAGAGGTCATTCACCTCCGGATAGAGACACCCCTTTTTCATCGCGCCGCTTTTCTTTTCCATGCGCTCCACGATCCTTTCATAAGGAGGAAGACCCTCCCAATCCGGGAAGGCCGCCGGAAGCCGGTTCATTCTGCGGCGGCTTGTTGCCGCAAACCCCGTCGAGGGGTCCGAACCCACAGACCTCGATGGCATTGGTGATAATCCGGCAAATGCTTTCCGGCTGGATGGGCTTGCGGACAACCTCGTTAACCATCAATCGCCGGGCAATTTCCTTGAGGCCGGGAACATCGTAGGCCGTCATCAGGATGGT
>CAZYSF010000427.1:0-4868 GCA_964649635.1 uncultured Anaerolineales bacterium
TCCGCTAGAGCATTCAGGTTGGAGGGAGAGATGGCCTCCCGCCCGGGAGAGACCGGGACGGCCTTCAGCGGGAATATCTCGGCCGGCAGGGTGGGGGCAAGCGGAGACACTTCGGATTTGGGAGTGAGTTCCGCCGCCGGGGAAGCGGCGGATGGGGCAAGAACAGACACAGCGCCGAACCCCAGGATGAGGATAACCGCCAATCCCGCCAATGCCGTAATCACGCGAATAAAAATTTTTCGTGCGTTCATTCCGGTTTTCCGTTGAGGCCATCGTCCTTTTTGGACCGATCCGAGAGCCATTGCAACCCGGCTAAAACCAGGCTGATCAAGCCCACGGGAATCATCGCCACGAGAAAGAACCCCAATCCGCATCCGGCCGCCGGTGTTCCATAGGTGACGGCGATCAAAACAGTCCCGACCACGAAAAACAGACCCAATCCTCCGGCTATAAGCCGTCCTTTGGTCTGCCGTGAGTGTTTGCGGAGATCGACCGGTGGAATACCCATCTTCAACCTCTCTTGAGGAAAATTGTATCACCCCGCTTCCCCGATCCACTTGACGCTCATAATGCGAGTGCTATGATTCAAGGACTGCCGATGCCTGGGCGGAGCCCCTGCAACCGATCCAGCGGAGAGTCAGACTTGGTCATCCTCGAATTAAGAGATCTTGCCATGGTGCTTGAACGGAAGGTGACCGCCATTCAGCGCGAATTCACCTCGATTGCCGATCAACTTGCCGTTTTGCGCCGGAAATGGGCGGAAGAGGAAGAACCCGAGCGTCCGCGGATCATCAAGGAGCAGGAGGCCCTCAAGGAAAAACAACAGGTCCTGGCGGAGCTGGTGAACGTCTGGCGTGACCGCCTCCGCGTGATTGAAAATCCCTCGGGCGAGAAGGCGATGTTGAACGCCCTGGAGGAGCTCCTCGGAAGCGGGGATGCGGAAGTGGTTGCGGCGGTGAACCGCGCCAAAAAGATAATGGCCATGAGCCCGGAAGAGAAGAGTGCGCTGTTCAATAAAGCCGCCGCCGCCACCTCCAATACCCCGGTGGGGAGGCTGGTCCAGCGCGCGAAGAGTGCTTATGATCTGCGCAGCGGCGGTCCCAGGGTCCGCCAGGAAGCGGCGGTGGAATTTTCCAACCGCTCGGGGATGTCGCAGAGCGATGCCATCCTCGACGAACTTGAAGTCGCGATGCAGGACGAAGATCCGGTGGTATCGGACGTCGCCATCCGCACGCTGGTTCAGATCCTGCGATTCCGGGCCGTGCGCGCCGCCGAACTTGACACCGGCCAGGCCGCCGTCCAGAGGCTGGTGAAAATCCAGGACCCCGTCATCATCCCGGTTCTGATCGAGATCCTGAAAAATCCGCGGCAGGGATATATCCTGGTCGACGGAAATCTTCAGGAAGGCACCAACGGATCCGCGCGGCTGCTGGCGCTTATCGCCCTGGTGGAATTCCGCACCAAGGAAGCCCAGGACGTCCTCCGCATGCGCCGGTACGACAAGGATCCGAACATTGCCAATGCGGCCGAGAAGGCACTGCAGGCGTTCCCCGGCGAGTGGTCCGGGACGTCCGGATAAGAAGCCGCGACGCCAACGAAGTTGCGGAAGGGGTCATGAGGCGTTTGGCGTACGGCACGGTATTCATCGTGGATAATGCTTAACCGCCCGCGTCCCCGCGGACGGGAACGGAAGGGACCCCGGATGCTGTCGGATGAATGCAAACGCAGATTGCTGGCCATCGCCCGGGATTCCATCGCCTCCCAGCTAAAAGATAATATTGAATTCCGCCTCGAGCTCGAGGCGCTGCCGCCGGAGCTTCAGGATCCGGGGGCAAGTTTTGTAACCCTGACCCGCGATGGAAATTTGCGCGGCTGCATCGGCAGTCTGGAAGCCCGCCAGCCGCTCGCCGCGGATGTCCGGGAACACGCCGGCGATGCGGCCTTCCGTGATTTCCGCTTTCCGCCGCTCGGCGAATCCGAATTGGACGATCTGCACATCGAAGTATCGGTGCTGAGCGCCCCGGTCCCGCTGCCTTATGCCAATCCGGAGGCGCTGCCCGCGCTCCTGCACCCGGGCGAAGACGGCGTCATCCTCGCGCGCGGCATGCGCCGCGCCACATTCCTCCCGCAGGTTTGGGAACAGATCCCCGATCCGAATTCATTCCTCGATATGCTGTGCGAGAAAATGGGATTCGACTACGACCTATGGCGCCGGGAAAAACTGGACGTGTCGATTTATCAGGTGGAGAGTTTCGAGGAGTAAGTTGCGGCAAAACCGACCATAGACCATCGACCATCGCCGAAAATCGTAAGAACCGTTTGCTCGCGTCAATTGTTGTAAACATACCCTTAAGATGGTGATTATCGGCCGCGCACAATCGATTCCCAAACGAGTAATAGCGATGGTCAATGGTCGATCGTCGATGGTCGTTATCAATACTTCCTGAAAGTCTCATGTCTTCCCCCGCACACCGGGCAAACCTCCGGCGGATCGCCTTCCATCGTGAATCCGCAGACGGGGCAGACGTAATACGCCACCGCGCCGATATCTTTTCCGGCCGAAAGATTGGCCGACGCGTTGCGGTATAACCCGAGGTGAACCTTCTCCGCCTGCAGCGCGTGTTGCATCGAGCGGTGAGCCCGTTTTTCCGCCTGTTGCTCGGCGATCGCCATGTACGAGGGGTACATCTCCTCGATTTCGAATTCCTCGCCGCCGGCGGCTGCGGTCAGATTGGATGGCGTATCCTGGATCCCGTCCAGTGCCTTAAGATGGTTACCCGCGTGAATCTGCTCCGAAGCCGCGGCCGCTTCGAACAAGCGCGCGATGTTGCCGAGACCTTCCTTCTTCGCGCACTCCGCAAAATACGTGTACCGGATGTGGGCCTGGCTTTCACCGGCGAAGGCATTCTGCAAATTGGAATTGGTGATTTTTTTCATCGGTTCCTCCTTATGCCGGCATAGCCGGCCGCTTGTATTGTACAATACCCAAAATCCCCATGCCGCGCCAAGCGCTACTCATCCTGGTGTTGGTTTCCCTGTTGACGACCTTCCGCTCCCGCCCCATGTTCCTGCGCTGGGAGCGGGGGGAATGGGTTGCCGCAACTCCCCGCCCGGCCCAACCGATAATTCCGACCCGCGAATCGGATTTGGACGCGGACGGGCGGATCGAACGGATCACGTTTTCCGCCGGCCGGGTCACCGTAATGCGCGCCGAAGAGCCGCTTTGGATAACTCCACCGGAGTGGGAAGTGACTGCGGCGCAAATGGCCGACCTGAATTGGGACGGCCGGTCGGAAGTCGTCCTGTCGGTATGGCGGCCCGTTAAGCCCTGGCCGATTGATGCCTGGCTCCCGCATGGCGGGCGGATCGCCGGGTTTCACGATACGCAGAATCGTTCTTGTCATATAATCCTTTGGGGATGGGGGCGAACGCGATTCCGCGAATTATGGGCGGGATCCGCAATGGCGGAACCCGTCGTTGGGTTTTTCGCCGCCGACTGGGATAACGACGGCCGCGACGAACTCATGACGGTGGAAAGCGCGTATGACCTTCCCGCCCAGGGCCGTGCGCTGGCCCTTTGGGAGTGGAACGGATTCGGTTTTTCGCTGGCGGGTCGCCGCACGTCTGGCATCGGCAGGTACGTCCTGCTGCTTGACGAGCGCGGTTTCCCCGCCGTATTGCTGGATCCCATGAGCGGTTAGCTCCATACAAGGAGATGACATGATCCATAAACGTATCGCCTCCGTTGCCGGCTTCCTCGGCCTTGTGGCGTTCACGGCGCTGGCCTGCACTCTGATGCCTGTATCCTCCACGCTCGAGTCGGCTACCGCCGCCGCCACCGGCACCGCCACGACCCTCACCCCTCCCGCCAACGCGCACCTGGCCGCATTCGCCGAATATCCCGCCCTCACGGTCACCCTCCCGGACAGCTTTTCCGGCGGCTACGCCCTCCCGGTGGATCTCACCCGGGTAGAGGGCGTGGATTCGTACACCATGAACGCGGCGCAGAAGGGCGCGCTTTCGGCGAATGGATTCTTCGTCACCCCGCCGGACCCCGGTCAGTTCCGTGAGTTTTATCAGGCCTATGAATCGCTCCGTTACGATGAGCAGCCGGTTTTCGTGACGACCGATTCCGTTTATCACGTTTACCATTTGCTATTCGATAAAATGCTTCGCGATCTGGAGCGTGATTATTTCATTTCCACCCTCAAGACGCTCACCGCCACGCTCGTTTCTGCTTCCCATGAGCAATTCGTGGAATCGCAGGGGACCGCGCTCGAGGAGCCGGCGAGGCGCAACGTCGCCTTTTTCGCCATCGCCGGGGTTCTCCTCGGAATGCCGGATGCCGTTCCGGCGGAGGCCGCCGATCTGGTCTCCGCCGAATTGGCGCTGATCAACGCCGCCGCCGGGCCGGAAATCTCGCCGCTCTGGGACCGCGCGGACCTCGCGCCGGACAAAAAGCTTATCGAGGATTACAGCCAGTACATTCCGCGCGGCCATTACACCAAGAGCGAGGAACTGAAGCAGTATTTTAAGGCGATGATGTGGTACGGCCGGATGACTTTCCGCCTGCGGGATTCCTTCGAAACCCAGCGCGCGCTGCTGGCCACCCAGGCCCTGCGCACCGGCACAGCCCCGGACGGCACGTCGGCCGAACTGCTGTGGAAGAACATCTACGAACCGACCGTCTTCATCGTCGGCAAGGCGGATGATCTTTCCTACACCGAATACGGCGCGCTTTCGGATTCGGTCTTCGGCGCCGGGGCGCCGATCACAGCTTTCGCGGATGCGGACGGGATCGCCGATTTCATGGAGGCCGCCAAGTCGCTACCGCCGCCGCAGATAAATTCGATGTGGGTCTACATCTG
>CAZYSF010000428.1:0-15665 GCA_964649635.1 uncultured Anaerolineales bacterium
GACATCCCCTGGTGGGATGAAAAAGAACGGCTTTCGCATCTCCGCCTGGATGAAAAACGAAAACATGAAATTGCGGAAGCATGGGTGCCGATCTTCACTCCCGACGGCCCCGGAATTCTGACGTGGCCCAATTGCGATTAGAAAACACAGCCAAATAAATTCAAGGGGTGTAGCGATATGTTTTCAGACGATTACGTAATCCGGATGATCCGGCGGGCAAAGGACGTGGTTGCCAGAATTATCGGCCTGAGGATTTCAGGCGATTACCGGGACGCTTTTCAGGAGATTGACCAAAATCTTGAGCAATTATTCGGATTGGATCCCAAATTAATCAGATTATTGGATGATGAAAGCCTGTATCGGAACTTATCGGCGGATGAACAGTTGAATTTGGAACGGCTGGGATTTATTGCGGATTTGTTCAGGGAAGAAGGAGAATTATTCCAAGTGCAGGGGAAAAACCCGGAAAGTAAGAGCGCTTACGTCCGATCACTTTCTTTTTATCTGAAAATGGACGGCAATATTGCCCCGTCGCATCCGTTGGAAGTTTCCCAAAAGATAAACGAAATAATTCAAAAAATCGATATTAATTTTCTTCCCGGCAAAACACTTTTTGAGTTATTTTGCCATTTTGAAAACGAAGAGAAATATGCGGATGCCGACGGAATGTTGAATATACTCTGCGCCCGCCCCGGGGCAAATGCGGATGCCGTAAGGGAAATGAAATCATTTTATTCGAGGCTGCTGGAAAAAGCTTCCACGGAATTATCCGCGCATGGAATGAGCCGGGCAGCTATTCAAGACAAATTACAGGAACTGGAATAATCCGAGCCAATCGGCGTGTCAAACCGGTCACGGACAGAGACGCCGCAATAGAAATGGAGTGCGCTATGGGGATATTGAATAATAAACTTCTGGATGCCGCAAGGATGATCTTTCGCGCGATTTATCGGGCGCGCCTCGCAATGCTTACGGTCGGTCTGACCTACCTGATTTCCGTGGCAGTCGGTATGGTGATGGTCCACGCCGGCAATCCTTTTGCATTGGATTATCGGGACAGCATTGTCTCCAACGCCCAATCGAGCCCGATCATCGTCGCGCTCCGTCAAAACAACCGCCTGCAGGCCGCTCTGCTGGATGCCGGCGGGAATCTCATCGGAGCGGTATCCAATACGCTTGCCGGCCTGGGCGTCATTTTTCCCTATCCGTTTATTGTCTTTCGCGGCTGGATTGGGGGGATTGTCTCGATCGACGGCGCGCACGTCAGCCGGCTGGCGGATCCTCAGGAGGCTTTTTATTATCTGAGCACCCTTATCCTGCAGTTGATCCCCTCGATCCTGGCGGCCGGCGCCGGGGTGAACCTGGGGCTGAGTTTATACCGGCCGCAGCCGTATTACCATGGGAAGAAGTTGCTGGGAGTATCCGTCGAGGCGGTCCGGGATGTGTTGTGGATTTACGTTCTCGTGGTCCCGCTGCTGCTGATCGCATCCCTGTGGGAATTCGGGATGCGATAACATCGAAGATATGACCCTCAATGGGAGTATTATATTAATGATCCCTATCTTGCGCGGTGGATCCGGCAGCAGGGTTGTGGGAAGGTGAACGGGACATGAGGCCAAAAGTTATGGAATGGCGAAAATACGTATAATCCGGTCTGTATATAATCCATCAGGGAGGAAACATGAATGCCATAAAGCTTAAAAATTCCCTAAAAGGTCCTGCTTCATGGCGGCTGCCGTTGCGAATTTTACCTTTCATCGTCGCGTATGGATTATTCAGGATCTTTATTTTAACTCTTCAATCCCTGCTGGATATTGAAGTTGGCGGGTTCGATCAGATCCGTTTGGGAACCAATGAAAGCATTAATGAACTGATTACCAAAAGGCTGCCCAATACACTTCTGCTTCTGGGGGCCGTATTGATATTAACCGTCCTGTTGGCATTTCTGATTGTCGCCATTTCGGCGCAAATCCGAAATATTCACAAAAAACCTTCCGGCGGGAAACCATGGTTATTCCGTCCGGGTAATATTTTTCTGATAAGCGCGGTATCGCTTTCACCACTGGTGCTTGGTGTGATATTACTCCTGATCTTTTCGGTAAATCTCAGGTGGTTGCCGCTTGGAGGCATGGATAATATCCTTGGCAATCAAGGCTTGGCCGACCGCCTTTGGCATCTCATTCTGCCTGTTTGTTCCATGGCATTGATGCCTCTGGGAATTGCCGTGCAAATCTCGCTTTCCCGGGTTCGGGGAAACGCCGATAAAGGCCCCCGTTCCCGTTTGGTGGAACTGTCCGCCTTACTCGCCGACTTGTTCCGGCAAACCGCCGGGATTCTTGCCGCCGATGTGCTAATAGAAGCTTTATTTGGATGGCCGGGGTTAGGGGGATTGGTTTTTCAATCGACCATTATGGGTGACCTCCCTGTTCTTTTAGCATGCGCCGTTATCTTTGCGGGGATAATCCTGATCGGGCATCTGCTGGCCGAATTCTTTTCATGGACATCCGAGGTGTTGGAATCTGAAGCGATCCCCGCCACGCCGCAGCCTATTGTTCAGAACAAGAATCACAAAGCACGGAATATATTTTTCGTGGTCCTCTTATTATTCATCATCGCCATTGCTTCCTATGGAATGGCATCGGGCGGCAAAGAAATAGCGTTCGACGATTATGGGGCGCGCCTTGCGTTCGGCGGCTCGTGGTTGTTTGTTCTCGCGATACTATCCTCGCTGCTTATGGTCGTGTTGTCTTTGCCTTTGGGTATGTTAATCAATTGGCTTTCCGGTAAAGGCAAGTGGTGGGCCAAGCTTGTATCCGAGATTTTGCTTCTACCGGCGAATACCGCCCTTTTTCTTCCCTCCCTGCTATGGTTAGCCCTGGTAGTGGCGATTCTTAATTTGCGGCAGGGAGTCAGTGAAATTCCGTGGTATCAGTTGGGGATCCTTACGGCAGCGGCTTTGCAGCCGCGCGGCATCCGCTTCGTGATTCAATCCTGGACCGAAACGCCTCATAGCACGATTGTCAAGCGGATCGGGATTATCCTTTCTGCTCTATTTGCGGGCGGCGTCTTTTATTCCTTTATGATTATTTTAGGAATGGCATATATCGACGTGGCATTGTTATCGTCCGGGTCAATCGTCAACATTATTTCGGCAATAACCGTCGGGCAAAAGGCTTTTCCGGCGGCATTGATTCTGCTTTGGTTTATTCCGTGGGTCTTCTATCTGGCTGTGGATGCGTCCATGGATGATTGGGAGGGCAAAGATTCCGTGGCTTGGTTAAACAGTTAGCGGTACATGGGCCACCAATTCTAATGGATGGAGATATTCGGCAATGGAAATTTGATAGTACCGAAGCAGTAGATCAAACACGGGATAGCGGCGATCGTAAAGGTTTCCACTACGCTCGGCGATCTGGGCGTCATCTTTCCTTTTCTGTTTATAGCCCATATTAAATCGCCGCTAGAATCGAGGAAAAATGACCGGACCATCACTCGCCTGCGAAGCGTTTGGATCCAAGAATGCCAAGACGGTCGTATTCCTGCATGGAGGGGGATCCGGCGGATGGATGTGGCAGCCGGTTGTGAAATTTCTGCCGGATTATCGCTGCCTCGTCCCGGACCAGCCCGAGCACGGCCGCAACCGGCAGATCGCGCCTTTCAGCATGGAACTGGCCGCGGAAAAAACGGCCGATCTGATCCTCCACCAAGCCAACGGGGGAAAGGCGTGCGTAGTCGGGTTATCCGAGGGCGCGCAGATCGCGGTGCAATTGCTGGCGACCGCGCCTGATGCAGTGGAAAAAGCGGTCATTTCCAGCGCGCTGCTGCGGCCCATTCCGGGAATGGGTTGGCTTGCTTCGCGGGCGATGCTCGCCTGGACCTACCGCATCTCGATTCCCCCATTCAAGAACGCCGATTGGTGGATACGGCTGAACATGAAGTACGCGGCCGGCATCCCGGATGAGTTCTATTCCAACTTTAAAAAAGATTTTCAGGACATGACCGAAGCTGAATGGGTGAACCTGATGACGGCCAACCAGGCGTTCCGTCTGCCGGCCGGTTTGGAGAAAGCCGCCGCTCCCACCCTGGTAGTCGCCGGACGAAGAGAATACGGCGCCATGAAACAATCCGCGCGGGATCTCGCGGCCGCTCTGCCGCACGCCAGAGCGGGGTTCATCAATCTTGGGAAAAAAACCTCGATGGCAAAAGAGCACAACTGGGCCATGACGGCGCCCGGGCTGTTCGCCCAAACCGTGCGGGCTTGGATCGAGGGGAAGCCGCTCCCTAAAGAAATCGAACCTGAGTAAAATCGGTGTGTGCCGGCCAAATCGCGATTTACAGGTAGAATCCTTGCTGGAAGAAACCCGGTCTGCCAATAATATTTCGGAGGTTGCGGCGTGTATTTCCCGGAAGGATTTGATCTCGAACGCTCGATTGAACTCTGTGATCCAGCTGGCCCCGTATCTGCTCTCCAATTTCGGAAAAGTCCACGACGGCTTCCTCCTGACGGACAACCTATTCCGCGCGGAGATACAGGAGACTCTGGTAAAGACGGACCGCTACAGCCCGCTTTTTATCGCCGGCCACAGCCTGGGCGGCGCGCTGGCGACGATGGCGCTGCCCGATATCGGAGCCCGGACGGGCCGCAAGGCGGTCGCGTTGTATACCTATGGGTCGCCGCGGATCGGCGACAATGCGTTTGTGACGGCATTCAACGACCGCTATGGCGAAAAATCCTTCCGCATCATAAATACCTCGGACCTGGTCGAATTGATCCCTCCGCCCGCGCCGATCGCGGGATCCCTCGGCGGATTCTTCTCCCACGTCGAAACGCCGGTCGGGTTTACCATTCAGTTTGAAGATGTCGCGAAGAACCACGATCTCAGAACCTATCTCTCCGCCCTGCGGGATTCGAAGGCGAAGAAGGGAATTCTCAACCGGCTGAAAAAATGGTTCGCCCGGCAGCGGGCCTCCTGATCTACGAGGGTGTTGAAAAAGGAAGGAACAGGTGTCATTGCGAGCGACCCCTTCGTTGCACTCAGGGCAGGCTCCGGGAGCGAAGCAATCTCCCCCTTCGGAAAAACAAGGAGATTGCTTCGTCGCTTTGCTCCTCGCAATGACATCCGGCTTGTTAGGGGAAGATCGATGAATGAAATAAAACGCATCCTGATCCTTACCGGCGACGCCGGGTACGGCCACCGCAGCGCCGCGATGGCCGTCGCCGAGGCGCTGCAGGAGAAGCACGCGGAAGCGTGCGCGGTGGAGATCGTCAATCCGCTGGAAGACAAGCGCGTCCCGGCGCCTCTGCGCCGGAGCGGGTCGAGCTACGATTGGATAATCCGCAAGATACCCCATCTTTACAAATTGAATTATGAGGTGAGCGACACCCGGACGACAACCCGCGTGATCCATAACGCCCTGGCGGCGGTCCTGTTCCAGGTGGTCGGCGACCTCGTCCGGCGGGTGAACCCGGACGCGATCGTCACGACCTACCCGATCTACCAGGCGCCGCTCACCGCCGTGTTCGCGCTCAACCGGTTCGGGGTTCCGCTGCTCAACGTGGTCACCGATTATGCCCCGGTGCACCGGATCTACTTTCACCGGGCGGCGGACCTTTGCCTGGTGTCCATGCCGGCGGCGCGCGACGATGCGATCGCAAGCGGCCTGATGCCTGAGAAGGTGGTCGTCACGGGGATCCCGGTTCATCCGAATCTGGCGAACGAAAACCGGGCGCCAGCCGTTGTCCGCGCCGGGCTGGGCTGGCCGCCGGAGCTCCGCAGCGCGCTCGTCGTCGGCGGCAAACGGGTTAAAAACCTTGGCGGGATCCTGCGCGCGCTGAACCATTCCGGGCTTCCGTTGCAGCTGACTATCGTCGCTGGGGGGGATGACGCGCAGTACCGCGAGTTCCTGGCCGCTGATTGGCACCTGCCGGTCCGCGTGCTCAATTTCGTGGAGAACATGCCTGAACTGATGCACGCCTCGGATTTCATCGTCTGCAAAGCGGGCGGGTTGATCGTCACCGAAGGCCTGGCCTGCGGCCTGCCGATCCTGCTCACCGACTACATCGAAGGCCAGGAGACGGGCAACGTCCGCTACGTGGTGGAAGGCGGCGCGGGCGAGCTGGTGTGCAACCCGCTCGACGCTCTGGAGGCGGTCAGCCACTGGCTCGCCGAAGGCGGCGAAATGCTGGCCCGGCGCAGCCGCAACGCCCGCAGCCTCGGCTACCCGCGTGCGGCCTACGACGTGGCCGCCCTGGCCTGGGATGCGGCCCTCCGCGGCCCGCAGCCGCGGCCTATGATTACTCTCCCGGACCGGCTCGGGAAGATGGTAAAGCGCAAACAATAAGACGGCTGTTCGGCCGCAGAATGCGGCGATTTTATTTCGATTGGTATTCACATGGAATGATCGGTAGTACGGTGCCTAATCCGGAAAACATGTCGACCGGACGGATTTTTCCGACGGCGTGCTCACCCATGGCAAGGTGGACCGGATCCATCGCCGTCCGTAACAAACCCGAATGCGCCGGCATCCTCGGAGAAACAAGCCGGCCTGTTTGGGAGGCGGTATCGGTGAAGATCGACGCGTTTACCTGCGGATAGGAGGGAGATATGGTCTGGCTGTTCAAGAAGTTTCCCGCGGTGATGGGAACCCTGTGCCTGTTCCTGTCCATATTCTTCCTGTATCTCGCGGTGGATCATTATCAACTTTCCAGGGATCTTCCCGGAGCGCCCGAAAAACTGACCATGGCGGAAATCCGGCAGCGGATGATGAATAATCCCGTGGATATCTGGGCCGAAGTATTGGACGGATATGTGGATTGCGATTCGCTTGAGACCTGGAAAGCCACGACGAATTATTTTTTCGTGCAAAAATATACGACTCTCCTGATCGCGAATTTCGACGGGACGGTGGTTCTGGACGGCAGCGTCCATGATTGGCCTGCCTGTGAAGAGATCCTCTCGCGGCCGGTCGTCGGTATCGTATCGAAGGAAAAGGCATCGATAGCGACCGAGATCTGGGAGAAGAACATGAACAATATTCAAAAATATCCGCAGGCGTTCGTGATGGACTTCTGCAACGACTGCACCCCTTCTAAAAAGCGGGATGTCGTCTGGATCGGCGCCGGCCTGGGCGCCCTCTTTTTCACTTTCTTTGTGACGGGAATAAAAATGGAAGCGGACCGGCATAAGCAACGGGTCGCGGCGGATTAGGGATTCAACCAGGAGCAGCCTGTTCCAACAGATGCGGGGAAAAATATGCACACGCTAGAAACCGCCATTGCCATGCGTATTCCGCAACCGCCCGCCTGCGAGGGGGGAGGACCGCGGCGAAAAATCGAATTTGCCGCGTTTCCGAATTTACGGATAGAATGATCGCTGGAAGAAGTTCGGCCAGACAAGCGATGGAGTCCGCCGTAATCGCTGAAAAGCTGATGACTCCTACATCTCAACCGAAGGAGTCGGATGATGGAGAAACTATTACTTATCGGGATGGGCGGAGGGATCGGCTCGATCCTCCGTTTTCTGCTGAGTACTGGCGTGCAGGAGCGATTGCATAACGCGACATTTCCATTCGGAACCATTGCGGTGAATGTGTCCGGTTGTCTGGTCATCGGAATGCTTTCATATCTATCCGATGTAAAGGGGATTATCAACAGCGAGATGAGGGCTTTTCTGTTCATCGGTTTATTGGGAGGGTTTACGACATTTTCCACATTCGGCAATGAAACGGTCAATTTGATCCGGGGCGGGGAATATCTTCAGGGATTGATAAACGCCGCAGGCCAGTTGTTTTTCGGGATAGCCGCGGTGATCGCCGGACGGTTGATCGCTCAAATAATCTGGAGGTAGCGATGTCCTTAAAAAAGGAAGGTTACCTGCTTCGCTTGTTTATCGGGGAGGATGAAAAGCACGACGGGAGGCCGTTGTTCGAATGGATTGTCCATCAGGCGAGCAAGGCGGACCTGGCGGGGGTGACCGTATTCCGCGGCGTGACGGGCTATGGCGCCAGCAGCCGGTCGATCCGGACACAGAAAATCGAGGTATTGGCCGAAGGGCTCCCGATGGTCGTGGAGATTGTCGACGAAAAGGAAAAGCTGGAAGCGTTTATGGAGTTTATCGACGATAAAATCAACGCGGGATTGGCGACCCTTGAAAAAGCGGAAATCAGAATATACCGGGGCAAGGGGTAGGACCAAGCCGCGGGCCGCAGAATGCGGCGGGGGATGGCAAACAGGTATTTTTCGGATAAGCTGTTTCCTTAAGAGAGCTATACGCGAAAAATAGCCGAAAGAAAGGAAAAAACCATGCCCGAATTCGGATCGCCGTTTTCAGGATTGGCCAACAACCGGAAAGTCACGAAGGAAGAACTGGTCCGGGCCGTGCGGTTTATGGTGGCGGCGGAGTATGAAGCGGTCCAGATGTACATGCAGCTGGCCGAATCGACCGACCATAAGCTCGCCGCGGAAGTGTTGCGCGACATCGCCGACGAGGAACGCGTCCACGCCGGCGAATTCCTGCGGCTGCTGCACGAGCTGGCCCCGGATGAGCAGAAGTTCTACGCCGAAGGCGCGCGGGAGGTGGAGGACGAAATCAAGAAGATGACATAAGCGTCCGCGCGGAAACTTTTCCGGTTTCATACCCCGATCGGGAGAGGAGGCGCCGTTGGCGTAATAATTTTGTGCTTCATGTGCTTTTTGCGGCGAATAATTGCCGCCAAAGGCGCAAAGGACGCAAAATTTTTTGTTCGGAAAATCCCCCGGCGCTTATCTGGAAAATAGGAGTTTATTTCAGCAGCCTGTAAGTTATTCCCTCGTGATGGATGATGCGGTTGGTATGAATGAACCCGCAATTTCCATTGCTGTACAATAAAACCATCCTGCGATTTCCCAGAAAATAAAAATGACCCCTGTGGTTTTATCCAAAAAAGCGGCGCGCGGGATCATCCTGAAGGCGCAGATGCTGAACGGGCAGGCCGGCCTCCCGCCGGGAAAGGCCGGAGTGCAGCGGATTTTCGACCGGCTCGGCTATGTTCAGATCGATACGATCCACATCATCGAGCGTTCCCACCATCACGTACTGTGGACCCGCCTGCCCGGGTATGCCCAATCCATGCTCCATGATCTTCAGGCGGCGGACCGGACGGTGTTCGAGTACTGGGCGCACGCAATGGCCTATTTGCCGATGGCGGATTACCGTTTCTTCCTGCATAAAATGAAGCAATTCCAGGATCCCGCGCATCCCTGGCTGCAATGGCACTCCCATCACGGCCAGCTCCCGCTGAAAAGCGTGCTGGAGCGGATCCGCGCGGAAGGCGCGCTTACCGCGAAGGATTTCCAACAGCCGGATGGCCGCAAGCGCGGCCCCTGGTGGGATTGGGGGCCGGCGAAATCGGCGCTCGAGCTGCTCTTCTGGCGCGGGGAACTGATGATAAGCGAACGGCGCAATTTCCAGAAGGTCTACGATCTGACCGAGCGGGTGCTTCCGCCGGGCATCGATACCCGATTGCCGGACGAAAGGGAAATGGCGGAACACCTGGTCCGGCGGGCGCTGGCGGCGATGGGCATCGCTGCCGCGAAGGAGATCTTCGCCTTTAGGCAATCCATTACCGTCCGGGATACCAAATTCCAGGCGGTGAGCTGGGAGATGATGACCCGGACGATTGGGGAACTGGCGGAAGCGGGAACGATCGCCGAGGCGATCGTCCGGGGTGAGCCGGAGGACCGCTATTACGTATTCGGCGGGGCGGCGCGTGAGGATCCGGAGCCGCCGAAATCGAAGAAAACCGTCCACTTCCTTTCCCCCTTCGATAATCTGATCATCCAGCGCGACCGCACGCGGCGGTTTTTCGATTTCACCTACACGCTGGAGTGCTACCTACCGGCGCCCAAGCGGACCCACGGGTATTTCGTCCTGCCCGTTCTATACGGCGATGCCTTCGCCGGCCGGATCGACCCGCAGGCCGACCGCAAAACCGGAACGATGATCCTCAACAGCGTCTGCCTGGAGCCCGGTTTCAAGCCTACGGACGCGTTCTACGGGAAGTTCGCCAAAGCCCTGGCCGGATTTGCAGCCTTCAACGGATGCGATTCCGTAGTCATCCGGAAGAGCCGTCCGGCTGGAATGAAATCGATATTAATCGGCGAATTAAAATCCGGATAACGCGGTTGCATTTGCGCTCCTTTTCCGGACAATCCGCCAAATCCTCTTTCAGATGAAATATTAATCCTGGTCGGTATAGAATTATTAAGACGGTTACCAGGGCGCAAAATCCTTTTCGGCGGCTTTGGGATGGGAACACGCGACCATGGATGCCTTTCGAAAGGACATTCCATAATGAAAATCGCCACCTTTAACGCCAATTCCGTCCGCTCGCGGATAGCTCAAATCGCCGATTGGCTGGCGCGCGAACAGCCGGACATCCTCTGCCTGCAGGAAACCAAGGTCCAGGATCCCGACTTCCCGGTCGAAGCCTTCCGGGCGGCCGGCTATCACATCGCGTTCCGCGGACAGAAGGCCGGCGCGGGCGTGGCGGTTGCCACCCGCGAGGAGCCGGGCGAGGTCTATTACGGGTTCGACTCGGGAAAGGAGCGGGATGAGGCCAGGCTGATCCGGCTCAAGGCGGCCGGAGTGAGCGTGATCAACACCTACGTCCCCCAGGGGCGCGAGGTGGAGTCCGAGCACTTCGCCTACAAGCTTAAGTGGTTCGGGCGCCTGCGCAAGCTGCTGGAAAAGCATTACTCCCCGGAGGATTTGCTCATCTGGTGCGGGGATTTCAACGTCGCCCCCGAGGAGATCGACGTCCACAATCCGAAGGGACTCAAGAATCACGTCGACTTTCATCCGAAGGCGCGCGCAGCCCTCGAAAAGGTGCGCGCGTGGGGTTTCGCCGATGTGTTCCGCAAGTTCCATCCGGGAGAGCCCGGCCATTATGCGTTCTGGGATTACCGCGTGGCGACCAATTTCGAACGCAACCTCGGCTGGCGCGTGGATCACATCTTCGCCACCGCCCCGCTGGCCGAAAAGGCGGTGAGGGCGTGGATCGACCGCGACGCGCGCATGCACAAGGACGCATCCGACCATACGCTCGTCGTCGCGGAATTCGATATCTAAACCGGGGGGACCCCCATCGGGATTGGGCAGGCGTCCCTGGATAAACGGAAAGACGCCCGTGAGAGATCGATATCCTGATATTTGTCGGCGCGGTTCTCCTGATCCGGCGTGCCTTGAAGAGGGTCTAGAACGGCGCGGGATACATTTCAAACAAATCGCTCTTAAAAAGGGTGTATCCCAAAGAAAACCGGCGGCAGGAACCCTGCCGCCGGTTTTCTTTCTTGAGGGAGAATTTTCCTTCCATGGACGGATGGTGAGATAAACAATACCGGATAAAATGTTGTTTCGCCACGGATTGGCGAACGACCAGGGATCGGACCCGGATTGGCGATCCATCCGACAGAGAGGATAAACAGGCATGGATTACAAGCTGATCGGCAGGACCGGCGTGAAAGTCTCCGCCCTGTGCTTCGGGACGATGTCGTTCGGCGGGGACGCGGATGGGCCGACATCCAAAGCCCTCTTCGCCCGCTGCCGCGAAGCCGGGATCAATTTCTTCGATTGCGCGAATACGTACGCGGCGGGCGCCGCGGAGGAAATCCTGGGCGCCTTGATTGCGGATTGCCGGGAGGAAGTCGTGATCACCAGCAAGGTTTACTTCCCCACCGGCGAGGATGTCAACGCGCGGGGCGCTTCGCGCCGCCACATCACGGCGGCCGTCGAGGGCAGCCTCCGGCGCCTGAAAACCGACCGCCTCGATTTTTATTTCATCCACCGCTTCGACCCCTACACGCCGCTGGAGGAGACGCTGCGCGCGCTGGACGACCTGGTGCGGCGGGGCAAGATCCTCCACCCGGCGGCGAGCAATTTCGCCGCGTGGCAGATCGCCAAGGCGCTCGGGATCTCCGCCCGGGAAGGCTGGGCGCGCTTCGAATGCATCCAACCGATGTACAACCTGGTCAAGCGCCAGGCGGAGGTGGAAATCCTGCCGATGGCGGCGTCGGAGGAGCTGGGCGTGATCACCTACAGCCCGCTGGGCGGCGGGTTGTTGACCGGCAAGTATGGGCCTTCCCGCCGGCCGGCTTCCGGGCGGCTGATCCAGAGCGAACGCTACCGGGTGCGGTACGGCGCGGATTGGATGTTCGACGCCGCCCAGCGGTTTGCCGAATTCGCGCAATCGCGGGGATTTTCTCCCGCCGCGCTGGCGGTGGCATGGGTTGCCGGTCATCCCGGCGTGACGGCGCCGATCATCGGCGCGCGCAATCTTTTGCAACTGGAGGATTCGCTCAAGGCGCTGGATATCCGGATGACGCCGGAATTGCGGGCTGAGATATCGGCGCTTTCCCCCGAGCCGCCGCTCGCAACCGACCGCGAGGAAGAGCGGCTGGATGGGACGCTTGTATAAACCCGCCCCCGTTTACCGCGCTTTTTCTTTGGTGAACGGGGAGGGCAGGGAGGGGTTGAGGAAATATGAAAACCAGAGAAAGCGGAATGCCGGACGAAAAAATGTGGCGGGATTTTTTTGATCCCGATAAAATCCTCGACGCATTGGGCGTTAATGGTTTATCGGGAAATATTGTTGATTTTGGATGCGGGTATGGCACATTTACAATTCCTGCCGCAAGAAGAACAATTGGGAAAGTTTATGCCATCGACATGGAAGCGGAAATGACCCGGATTACCAGGCAAAAAGCGGAAAACGGCGGTTCGAAGAATGTAACTGTAATACAAAGAGATTTTTTCGTTGAAGGAACGGGACTCCCTGATAATTGTTGTGAGTTTGTTATGCTGTTCAATATTCTTCATGCGGAAGAACCATTAAAATTAATAACCGAGGCTATGAGAATTCTTGCCCGGAACGGAAGAGCGGGGGTCATTCATTGGAATTACGATCCGGCAACTCCGCGCGGCCCGTCCATGGAAATCAGGCCCCGGCCTGAGCAGTGTCTACGCTGGCTGGAAGAAACCGGGTTCATAATGGAAGGGACGATAATCGCATTGCCGCCGTACCATTATGGTATGGTGGGGAGAAAAGAGAAGTAATGTGAAAATACTGTTCATCATCCATGATGCGCCTTTTGGATCCGAACGGCCATACAATGCCGTGTGGAACGTGTATTCGCAAGAGGTATCAAAAAAATTGCTTTAATTGGCGGGGGTGAACTTGGTACAATGAATCCGCTGGTGGAATGGATATTGGAATCCGATAAGGTTCTTACATATTCGGAAAAAAGAGCAACCGCCGGACACGCGCATAAAGCCGGCTGGAATCGTCGTTGGTATGCGTTCTGTTTTTAGATGGCGAATTCTGATCCTAATCCTGCCCGGCCGGCCAAGCGGCTCGCGCGCCGGTTGTTCGTGAGGTGATTATGGAAAGTGACAACACGCCCGCGATGGTTTGGGGCCGGCGGGCCGGGATATTCCTGTTGTTCCTGCTGCTCGGGCTTCTCCTGTTTGTCGTTTTCAACCATATCCGCCCGGTTCTGCCGGAATCCGCCGACCCGATCGGCAGGATCGTCATCATCGTGTCGTTCCTGGCGGCGGCGCTTTGGGCGCGCCGGAATCCGCGCTTTGAAAAGTATTGGCAAATCCTGTTCGCCGGTTTTATCGCCGCCTTCGCGACCGCCGTCGATTTTTATCTTCCCTCGATCGCTTGGATTTTGCAGGCTCTTCGCGTCCCGACCGAATCGCCGGCGGGGATCGCCCTGGATAAGCTCGACAGCAGCCTGATCATTATTGCCTCCGTCATTCTGCTGACCAAAGCGTCGGGCGCCGACCTGGGATCGATATACCTCCGCCGGGGCAACCTCAAGCGGGGTCTATTCGTCGGATTGACGGCGTTTCTTGTGGCCGCGGCGGGTTCCATCCCGGTTTCGGAGATGGCTTTCGGCGGGAAAGATCTGCAATTGGAAAAGGTGCTCCCGTGGACTCCCTGGATTTTGATTTTTGTTTTTGGAAATGCCTTCAACGAAGAACTGCTGTTCCGGGGATTGTTCCTGCAGAAGTTTGACCCTTTCGTCGGAAGGATCCTTTCCAATCTGGTGATCGCCGTACCTTTTGCCCTGCACCATACCGGCGTTTCCTACACCCCCGACGTCCTGATGTTCCTGGCGATCCTGCTCCCGTTGGCGCTCGCCTGGGGGTACCTTACGCAGCGGACGGACAGCCTGTGGGGGTCCGTCCTGTTCCACGCCGGGACCGACATTCCGATCGTGCTGGGTATTTTCTCCACCCTTCGATGAATCCATCCGGCTTCCGAACCGCCGGGTTGCATGAAGAAAGTAATCCGGAGCGCATTATGATGATCGAATGTAAGCCCAGAAAGGGATTCGGATGAATATCGAACAAATCATGTCGTTCCTGTTGGGAGCAATTATTATCGGCGAGGCCATACTCCTTTTTATTGGAATGATTCTGGCGCCAAAGACGCGACCTGAATGGAAAACAAGGTTCAATATTAACACCCTGTTGATTGATATTACGTTCGGTCTGATAATTCTCTTCAATGCTTTTGAAAAAATGCCCTTCATGCTTATCGCGGTACCTGTGTTAATCATTACGCATCTTTTCAGGGAATTCGAATATTTCAAGAAGGACAGGAAAAGCAGGCTTATTTTCAATTCATGGCTGCTGGCGCTGAATACCATCAAACTTATCGGTTTATTGGCATTGTTACTCATTATTCTATAAGGCGCCTAATACGCGGCGGCGGCTTGATTATTTGGCGAGGGCAGGCACGGGATTTCGTTTCCATGGAGTTTCGGGTAGACTGTGCCGAGTCGCGCACGGGTGAACACGCCGTTCCGCCGAATTAGCGATGCCGACAAAGGGCATATGCCGTATGCTGATCGATTGCCACATTCATTCCACCATCTCGTCCGACGCGACGAGCCCGATCGCGGCAATGTGCCGGGAAGCGATCCGAAAGGGCGGCGCCATCATTTGCTTCACGGAGCACATGGATCTGAATCCGGCGGATTCCAATTATGGGTATTACCACCACGAAAAATACACGGCGGAAATTGGCAGGGCCAAGATGGAGTTCGGCGAAAAAATTGAAATCCTCCAGGGAATTGAATTTTCCGAGCCGCATGCGTACCCGCGCGATTTCGAGAGGATTGTGAAAAATAATTTCGACTTCGTGCTCGGAAGCGTGCATGCATTCCAGGGCACATGGGCCGGCGCGGAGGATATCCTCCGGAAATATTCGAACGAAGAAATCTACGAAATGCATTATTCGGAAACGCTGAAGATGGTTCAATTCGGCGGTTTTGACGCGCTGGCCCACATGGATTTCCCCAGGCGCTTCCTTCTGGAGCATAAGGAGCCGCCGGATTTGATCGATTCAATTTTTTCCACGATCATCAAGGCGGGCATCGCCCTGGAGTTGAACAGCGCGCCGTTGAACCGGGGCAAGGGTTTTTCCCTGCCCAGCCCGACCCTGCTGGGAAGGTACAAGGATTTGGGCGGAAGGTACGTGACGACGGGTTCGGATGCCCACACTCCCGATGAGATCTGCATGGGAATGGAGCCGTTAACGGCGCAGATAGATTTGCACCGATTCGAGGCCGTGGTTTATCGCGGGCGAAAGCGCTTTCCCGTGAATACCGGCGCGGA
>CAZYSF010000429.1:0-5419 GCA_964649635.1 uncultured Anaerolineales bacterium
CGGCCAGTGCGGCGCCACCGTCCAATTCGGCGAGCACCCGCGCCGCGCGCATCAGCCCGGCGCGTTCCGCCGTGACACGCGCGCACACCTCCCGGAACAAGCGGGCTTCGATCTCGCGGATCCGGTCCTCCGCATTCAACACCCGCGTTTCATATTCCTTCATCTCCGGAGTGATGTAGCGTTCGGCGTTGACCAGGGTCTGTTTGCGGATGTAATCCGCCGGCACCGATTTGGCCTGGCCGCGCGACACCTCAATGTAATACCCGAAAATTTTGTTGTATCCGACTTTCAGGGTTTTAATGCCGGTGCGCTGCTTTTCAGAGGTTTCAAGGTTGGCGATCCACTCGCGGGATTGCCGTGCGCCCTCGACCACCTTATCCAATTCTTCGCTGTGCCCGGGACGGATGACGCCCGGCTGGGACAGCGTCGCCGGCGGATCATCCGGAATCGATTGTTGCAGCAGCAGGAGAACACCCGGGAACAGCTCCGGACGTTTCAGATTATTCGAGCCGGCGGCCGGGATCCCCTCCAGGGCTTCCAGGACCTTCGGCAGCGCCGTGAGGGTTTCCCTCAGGGCGGTCAGGTCGCGCGGGAGGGCATTGCCCGAACCGATCCGGTTCACCAGCCGTTCGATGTCGTTCAAGGGGTGCAGCGCTTCGCGGAACGCCGCCCGCGCCAGGCCCGCATCGAAGAACGCCTGCACGCAGGATTGCCGCTCGCGGATCCGGGCAAGGTCCAACAGCGGCTGCTGGATCCACTGCCGCAAGACCCTGCCCCCCATCGGGGTCACGGTCTGATCCAGCACGCCCAGCAGCGAGCCCTGGACCTCGCCGGTGCGCAGCGTTTCGGTTAATTCCAGACCGCGGCGGGTGGCCGGGTCGAGGATCATGAAGTCCGAGAGTGAGTACGTCCCGAGTTCCCGGATCCATTTCAACGCATCCGGCTGGGTCTCCTGCAGGTATTGCACCAGCACGCCCGCCGCGCAGACCGCGGCCGATTTGCGCGCCAGCCCGTATCCTTCCAGGGATGCGGTTTCGAAATGTTGAAGCAGGGCCTGTTCACAGCGCCCCGGTTCGAAACGCCAGGCGGGCCACACCGTCCGAGTGCCGGGTGCATCGGCGCCGTTCCCCGCTCCCTCTGCCACAATCACTTCCGCCGGCCCCAGCCGGGTGAGCTCCGCCCGCACGGCGGAGGCCACATCGTCCGATTCGAACTCCACCACCCGGAACTCGCCGGTGGTGATGTCGGAAAACGAGACCGCCCCGCGCCGGCCCTGCGCCACGGCGCAGGCCAGGTAGTTGTTGCGCTTCGGGGCAAGCAACCCCGGCTCCATGACCGTCCCGGGCGTGATCACCCGGGTCACCTGGCGCGGCATCAGACCCTTTACCGCCTCACCCACTTGCTCGCAGATCGCGACGTGATACCCGCGCTGGATCAGGCGGGAGATGTACGTCTCGGCCGCATGGTACGGGATGCCCGCCATCGGGATGCGGGAGCCCTTGGCAACGTTGCGGGAGGTAAGCACGATCTCGAGTTCCCGCGAGGCGATTTCCGCGTCCGCGTCGAACGTCTCGTAGAAATCCCCCAGGCGGAAGAAGAGCAGCGCGTGGGGATACTTCTGCTTGACGTCCAGATATTGTCTGCGAATGGGTGTCAGATCATCATCCATCGTTCATCCCAACCACGGCCCGGCGTGAGACCGTCCGGTGCCGGTGGCCTGCAGGCGATTATATCCGGCGCAGACCGGGAAGGGCGGCATAAATCACGAGCGGCAGAAGTATCCCCAGCCCGGCCGACAGCGCCAATCCGGTGACCGGACCCAGCGCCTGGGCGACAGTGCCTGCCTGCAAAGCGCCGATCGGCACCGCCCCGAAGAACGCCAGCAGGTAGATGCTCATAATCCTCCCCCGCAAGTTGTCATCGACCCGGGTTTGAATGATCGAATTGATCGAGGTATTCTGGACCACCAGACCGAATCCGGTCAGCACCAGGAGCGCAAGGGACAGCGCGAAGGACCCCGAGAAAGCGAACAGCAGGAGGGAAAACGGGAAGATGAGGCTTCCAAGCATCAGGCGTCCGGCCCGCTTGTCCAGATGAGCCCGTGAGGCCATGAACAGCGAACCCAGCACGGCGCCGACCCCGACCGCGGCAGTCAGCAATCCCAGGGCGGTCTCCCCTCCGTCGAGGACCTCCACGGCGAACGCCGGCAACAGGGTCGAATAGGAGAAAGGGAGGGCGCCGGAAACGATTGTGAGCAGTATCAACGGCAGGATGACCGGGTGTCCAAAGGCATACCGCATTCCTTCGCGGACCTGGCGGGCCGGCTCCCCGGTGGCGGCCGGAGCCGCGGGCTTGATTCGCATGAGCAATAATCCGGCCAGGACAGCGATAAAAGAGGCCCCGTTGACGCCAAAGCACCAAACCGCCCCCCACGTCGCCAGGATCAGGCCGGCGGCCGCGGGGCCAATCACCCGCGCCAGGTTGAACATGGTCGCATTCAGGGCGATCGCGTTCGGCAGGTCTTCGCGCGCTTCGATGATCTCGATCGTGAAGGACTGGCGGGCAGGCGCGTCAACCGAATTCACCACCCCCAGCAATGCAGCCATCACGAACACATGCCAGACTTCCAGCCGGCCGACTGCCAGCAGGAGCATCAGCATGAAGGCCAGGATCATGGAGGCGGTCTGTGTGTACAATAGTATGGACCGCCGCGGGACCCTGTCCGCCAACACCCCAGCCGGAAGCATGAGAAAGAAGGTCGGCAGGCTGCCGGCGAAGGCGACCGCACCAAGAAGGAACTTCGAACCGGTCATCTCATAAACCACCCATTGCTGGGCCACCGATTGCATCCAGGTGCCGATCAGCGATACCGATTGACCGGCGAACCAAAGCCGGTAATTGGGATAACGCAGCGCCCGGGCAATGGATAGCGCGGGGTTATGTACCCGCCTTTTAGGTATCATTCACGTACCTTTTATGCTTTTTTTCGGCCGTAAAATGCCGCTGTGCGCAGGCTTTCGGAGTATAATCGATTTCATAGCCATTATTTGTCCAGATCGGCTTGTCAGGCGTGCTTTTTGCACAGGCTGTCTGATTGGACCGGTTCTGGATTCTCTCTTTTGGGCCGGAGGGCCGGACAGGAACGGACCCGAATCGTCGGGCTTCCGTTCGATCGCTTCTCCGGCGTTATGTTCAGGAAGGTGAGTGGTCGGTGTATAACTACACTTCCATCAACGATTTCACCGCCCAATCCGAAGAAAAACCTCTCCGGATCCTTTACATCGAGGACTATCCGGACAACCGGTTGTTGATCCGGCGGGTTCTGATGGCCGAAGGTTACACCGTGCTCGAAGCCGGGGACGCCCAGCAGGCGCTGAAGCTGGCCCTCTCCGATCCCCCGGATTTGATCCTGATGGATATCAATCTGCCCGAAGTGGATGGCTACACCCTCACGGCGAGAATTCGCGCCACGCCCCGCCTTGCCCACATCCCGGTCGTCGCCCTGACGGCCAACGTCATGAAAGGCGACCGCGAACGCGTGCTGGAAGCGGGATGCGATGGGTACATCCAAAAGCCCGTGGACATCGACCAACTGCCCTGGCAGATCTCCAAGTACCTGCGCAAATCCCGAGGAACCTAGAGCATGGACACCCGGCCCGATCCCTCCGCTTCACCCGTTCCCAATCCGGACCCGGCGGCTTCCCGGAAGAAGAAGCTTGTCAATATGAAGGAAGCCACCATCCTGGTGGTGGAGGATAACGTCTCCAATTTCGTGCTCATGGCGCGCATGCTGGCGTACCTGGGCATCCATTGCGAATGGAAGACGTCGGGATACGAAGTTGTCGAATATGCCCATACGCTGCCGCGGGTGGACCTGATTCTGATGGACATCCGCCTTCCCTACGAAGACGGCTATGAGGCTCTGCGCAAGATCCGTACTTCGCTATACAAGGAAATTCCCGTCATCGCGGTGACCGCCAATGCCAGCCAGGATGAACTTAACCGGGCGCACGCGGCCGGATTTGACGGATTTGTCGGCAAGCCTTTGGATCCCGACCGGTTCCCGGATCAGATCCGCCGGATGCTGCACGGCGAACCGGTCTGGGAGTATTCATAATAAGGGAGCGATCCCTTTAGGAGCACCCGGGTATGGCTGAGCGATCTGGAATTCGGTCGAACCCATTGCTGAACCTCCTGACTCCGCGCAACCTGGCGCTGGCCTTCATCGGCATTCTGCTGCCGGTGATCATCCTGCCGGGCATTCTTGGATGGATCGGGTACAACCAGGCGCGCAACAGCATCCTCCAGTCCGTCGGCTCCGATCTGATCGTGCAATACGAAGGAGTCAGCGCGAAGGCCCGGATTTGGCAGTCGGACGGATATGAAAAAATTCAGGCGATTTCCCGTAATGCCGCCATGGTTCAAGCTGCCTCCGGGTTGGAATCCACCAGCTTAGCAAAAAACGCATTCTTCAACAGTCTTTACCGCCTTGAGCCCAAGGGGAGCGTGTTCTCCGATTTCGCCGTGGTCGACCCCACCACGGGCACAATCGTGGCATCCTCCAATCCGGAATGGGAAGGGATCTCCCTCCTCGGCACCAGCGCGATCAACCCCGCCCCGGATTGGACCCTTCCCTTCTCGTACATCCAGGTCAATCATGCCGTCTTCAGCCCCTCCACCTTCACGGTCCTGACTGCGGCACCGCTCCAAACCGCCTCCCTGGATTCCGGCCTGGTGCTGATTGGATTCCTTCTGAAGGAGAATTTATACTCGATCCTCTCGGTGCCCTTGAACAACACCAAGGCGAACTCCATCCTCCTCACGTTCCATGATTCCTCCTACGTCCGCACCGCCCCCGAAACGGGCACCTTTACCAATATGCAGTTCTTGCTTGCCAACGCGCAAATCCCGTTGACTGCCGGCGTGATATCCCAATACACGGGGATCCTCGAGGAGCCGGTAATCGGGTACACCCAGAACATTTCCATTTATGATCTCGTCGGCGACAAGGAACCGGTTCCCTCCCGGACCAAGATCCTGATCGAACGGAACCAATCCGTCGCCTACGCGTCCCTCTCCCAGGTTAACACCGTCCTTTTCCTGATCGGAATCGGGATTCTCCTGGCGCTGGCAGTGGCCGCGATCCAGGCGGTCCTCTTCATCATCCGCCCCACCAACCGGATTACGACGGCCGTGACCCGGCTTGCCTCCGGCCACGGCGAGGAACAAATTCCCCTTTACCCCACTTCCGAGTTCGCTTCGCTGGCCACCTCGCTCAACCGGCTGACCGGATCCCTGCGGGACGTCTCCTCGCTGGTCGGTGCCGACGGTCAATCGTCGACCCGCAAGATCGTCGTCTCGGCCGAGTTGGTCCAGTCGCTGTCGGCTGCGGCGACGCTGGAGGACACCCTCCGGACGG
>CAZYSF010000430.1:0-1657 GCA_964649635.1 uncultured Anaerolineales bacterium
AACGGTGCCTGTTGCGAGCGCAAGCGGGCCAGAGCACTCTTAAAAGGGTTTCGTGTCACCGCCTAGGTCACCCGTTTCCAAGTGCCTCCCGGCCATTTCCCTCGCGCCCACTGAATCATGCCGATCAAAAACGCCATGTGCATGGCCGTGAGAAAGTATGGCAGCAGCAGGAACCGCACGCTCTGAAACGGCCGCCGCCACCGATAGCCCGCTGCGGCCAATAAATAGAACACGATTTGCATCCCCAGCACGGAGCGGTACAAAACCCCGGTGAGCATCAGGTTGCTTGCCGCCAGCCCGACCATGGACAGAAAAAAGATCCAGCGGAACACTTTATGGGACAGGAAGGCCAGCAGGACGCCCACGCCGGAAGGGGTACGGATCATCTCGGGAAAAGCCCGCATAGTGCCGACCGCCAGCCGAATGCGGCGATTGAACTCCTCCGAGCCCGTCGCGGCGGCATTGTCGATGGCCACGGCTTCGCCGTCGTGCCCCACCTTGAGCCTAGCCTGCCGGACCCACAGCGGGGTAATGAGATCGTCTACCAGCGTCTCAAGCGGGAATTTGCGAAAACACGACCTGCGCAACGCGTAGAGCGGCCCGCTAGCGACCAAGGTGATGCCCAGGCGGGCCTCCATGAGCCGGATGGCGTTCTCATATCGCCAGTAGACGGTTTCCGTGCGCCTGGTTTCCGCCGCTGTGCCGATAAACAGTACGGTGGTCGAGACCAGGCCTACCCGCGGATCGTCGAAATGCCGGGCGATGTTTTCGATAGCGTCGGCCGGCATCAACGTGCTCGCATCGCACAGTACCAGGATTTCACCTTCCGCCTGTTCCACGGCCCGGTTCAGGGCGTTTGCCTTCCCCTTTCGTTCGGGCAGCCGGATAGTGCGCCAGCCGCTCGCCCGCAACAGCTCGTCCGTGCCGTCCGTGGACTGGTCGGAGACAAACACGACCTGCAGCCGCTCGCGCGGGTAGGTCAGCGCGGCCAGGTTTCGCAATTTGGCGGGCAGGTGACGGATTTCGTTATGGGCGGGAATGATCACGCTCACCAACGGCGGTTGCGCGGCTGGGCGCCTGCGGCGGTTCTGCTGCCGGCTGAGATACTGGAGATCCCGCCAGACCTGCACTATCGAGTAGATCGCGAACAGCAGCGCCGGGTAGAGCACGTACGTGTAAACGATAAACGCGGCGCATGCCCAAAAGATCGTCTCAGCCATTATCTCTTTGCTCCTGTCCCCGCTCGGCCTGTACGATTACTACTCGGGTCGTTCCGGCTTGAGCAGAAAACCCGAGTATTCCCGCCAGCGGCGGGAGTCCTGGAGGTCACTCCTGCCGGCGCCTTGATCGATGGCGTAGAATGCCGGCTACCGTTCACGTATATGCCCCGTGCTGGCGCAGGCCGAAGTTGCATCGAACGAGCCGCGATCGAGAGATGCCGTGAATTGCAGGGTGTGCGGCACCGCCGGTCCTGGGATGTAGTCCACACCATTGGCTGGAGCGGCGGGAGGCAGCTATCCCGCGAGACATAGCCTTGCCGGGTTCCCGCGGCGGCGGGCGCCTGCGCGACCTATCGACCATCTCCTGCTATCAGGCGTCGGCAGACGGCTGGAATCCGGCCGCGATATCCGTAACCGGTCCGGGCGACCGGCTTTGT
>CAZYSF010000431.1:0-4838 GCA_964649635.1 uncultured Anaerolineales bacterium
CCGCACGCTCCGGCGTTCCCTGACCATGACGCCGACGTCCACCAACACGTCGACGATCACCAACACGCCGTCGATCACCAACACACGGACGAAAACCTACACGCCGTCGATCACCTACACGCCGTCGATCACCTACACGCCGAGCATCACCCCGACGCGGACCCGCACACTGAGTCCGACCATCACTTTTACGCCATCGCGGACCCGCACCTCGACCCGAACTTCGACCATAACCCAGACGCCGACGATCACGCGGACGCCGACCCGGACCCTGACGCGCACCCGGACCCTGACGCGCACCCCGGTGACGCCGTCCCCGACGTCGTCGCGTACGCTGACCCGCACGCCGGTAACACCGACCCTGACCCGGACCCGGACGAGGACGAGCACGCCGGTGACGCCGACCCTCACGCGGACGCCCACGCCGGTAACACCGACCAGCACACGGACGCGGACCTCCACGCCCACCCCGCTGACGCCTTCCCGGACTCCAACGAGGACGTCCACCCCGGTGACGCCGACGCCCACGAATTCCCCTACACGCTCGCCGACCCGCACGTCGACTCTGACATTGCAGTTCACGAATACCCCGTCGCCGTCACGCAGCAGCACGCCAAAGACGCCGATCAGCGGCGGGTAATCCACAGGTAAGGTCATTCACGAGAACCGCGCCGGCCTTCAAGGCCGGCGCGGTTTGTTTTAGGATTGGGTACAATCAGTTCATGCGCGATCCAAACCGCCGGTTTCTTCCCCGACTGCTCCCCGCCTTGTGTTTCGGGGCGGCGATCCTCGCCTGGCTGTGGCTCTACTCCCGTTTCCTGCGTAATTTTTATTACGTCCCCAATCCATTCCTGGTCCCGCTTTCACTGCTCCAATGGCTGACCGGCTTCACCGCCGCCATTCTGGCACTCGCCCGGGCCAAGGAGGCGGAGGGCCCGCTCAAACGCGCATGGTTCTTCCTCGCGCTCGCGCTCACCCTTTGGCCGCTGGCCGACGGGCTGGAACAATTCATCCCCTCGGATTGGCAGATATTCCAGAACATCTTCCCGCGCCCAATGCACATCCTGGCGTATGGTTTTGCGCTGATCTCGATATTCTTTTTCGCGCCCGTCCCCGGGGCGCGCTTCGGCCGGCTGCGCTTCATGGTGGACATGATCATCCATGCCGCCTCGTGGGGGGTGATCCTGTGGTTTTTGCTGGTGGAACCGATCCTGCAGCCATTGCTCGCGAATCTGGAATTGCGTTTTTGGATCGCGCTGTATTCGATCCTTGACCTGATTGTGTTGATGCTGATCGTCTGGCTGCAGGGGCAGTCGGCCCGGATGTCCAGGATTCTCTGGATGCTGGCCGGCGGTTTCTTCATGCTGGCGATTCACGACCTGGTGACCGGGTGGATCGTCCTGCAAGGCGGGAATCAGGCGTATGTCTACACGGGATTTCTCATGGTCGGCGGTTATGCCCTGATCGGTATCGCCGCCGCCATGAAATCGAAAGCCGAATCCGGACCGGTCGAAACCCCCGGGCCGGCGGGGTTCTGGTGGCGATGGCGGCGGATCGAAGCCCGCTGGCTGCCGCTGGCTTCCACGACCGCGCTGGCGGTGTTCCTCGCCGCGGAGTGGCGGCGCACCGGCGTGGTCGATTCGCTCCTGCTTCTGGCCACGCTGGTCCTCAGCCTGCTCCTGTTCCTGCGCGAGGGGATCATCGCCGGCCAGGCGGAGGTGGCCGGGTACGCCGTGCTGCTCGAGAACATCGAGGATCCGGCTTTCATCTGCGACGGCCGCGGACGGGTGCTCCTGGATAATCCCTCCCTGCACAGGCTGCATGTGCCCGCCCGGACAGGAGGCGACCTGGGCCGATTGCTGCCGCTAAGCCCGGAGTGGGGTTTTCTGCTGAGTGAAGCGCACGCCCGGGGCTGGAGCGGGGAGGTATGGGTGACCGCTTCGCAGCGCGGACCGTTTCCGGCCTGGCTGGTCCTGCAGCGGCTGCCCGCGGAAGAAGGCGGGGGCGAGCGGTACGCCGCGCTGCTGCACGATCTATCCCCCCAGCGCCGGCAGGAGGAATCCCTGCGCGACGCCTACCGGCAGACGGAGGAGAGCCGCAAGGCGCTCGAGCAGTTGAGCGGGCGGCTCGAGGAAAAAGTGGTGGAGAAGACCGCCGACCTCTCGCGCGCGCTCGAGCAGCTCGAGGAGCAGAACCGCCTGCTGCGCTCGCTCGACCGGCTGAAATCCGAATTCATCGCGCTGACCTCGCACGAACTGCGCACGCCGCTGATGGCGATCCGCGGCGGATTGGAATTGATTGCCGGCCAGAAGAAGCCGCTGCCGGAGCCGATGCGATCCAACCTCGAACTGGTGCGCAAGGAATCCGAACGCCTCGGCCGGTTCGTGGAAAGCATCCTGGATCTTTCCGCGCTCGAAGCGGGGCGCCTGCCGCTGCAGATCGGTCCGCTGAAACTTTCGGAGCCGCTTGAGGAGGCGCGCATCGCGCTCGCCGCCGTGCACGGCGGAATGGAAAGCCGCAACCTCCTACGGCTGAAAATCCATCTGCCGGAGGATCTGCCGGAGGCCGCCGCGGACGAACACATTCTGGGGAGCATCTTTTTTCAGCTTGTGGACAACGCCTTCAAGTATGCGCCCCAAGGCCCGGTGCGGGTGGATGCGCAGGCGGTTGACGGCGGGGTGGAGGTGATCATCGCCGATTGCGGCCCGGGGATACCGCCCGAAAAACGCGGCCAGGTCTTTCAGATGTTTTCCCGGCTCGAAGACCCGGATGCGCCGCGCGTGCGCGGGGTTGGGCTCGGGCTTTATATTTCGCGTAAAATGGTGGAGGCGATGGGCGGCGAGCTCGACCTGGCGCCGTCGGAGCGCGGGCTTGCCCTGCGCATCCGGTTGAAGATATTCCCCGAGGGATCATGAGCCAGACGATTCTCCTGGTCGACGACGACGAATCCCTGCGCCAGGTGATTTCCCAGTACCTGACGCAGGAGGGTTATCGCGTGGTCGCGGCCGGGTCCGGCGCGGAAGCCTTGAAGCTTTTTTATGCCGAGCGCCCGGGCGCGGTTCTGCTGGACCTGATGATGCCGGGCATGGACGGGTGGGAGGTGTGCGCCCGGCTGCGCGAACTATCCGATGCGCCGATCCTGTTGGTGACGGCGCGCACGTCGCAGGAGGATAAATTGCGCGGCTTCCGGCTGGGGATCGACGATTACCTCTCCAAGCCGTTCAGCCTGGCCGAGCTGGCCGCCCGGCTGCAGGCGGTGCTTTCGCGCAGCCGCAAGACCGGCGCGGCACCGGATAAAAACCTCGCCTGGAACGAGCTGCGGATGGACCTCGGCAAACGCCAGGTGTGGTGCGGTGGAAAGCCGATCCTGCTCACCCCGACCGAGTTCCGGATGCTGGAGATCCTCATCCGCAAGCAGGGCAGCGTGGTGACCGAGGAGGAGCTGAGGCAGGAAATCTGGGGCAGCGAACGCCCGGTGGATTCCTCGGCCGTGCGGCGCTACGTCTGGCTGCTGCGCCAGAAGATCGAGGAAGATCCCACCAAACCTTGCCGCGTGCTGGCCGTGCGCGGCGCGGGCTACCGGCTGGGGCCGTGAGCTCCCTCGCCGCAACCCACACTCCCGGGTGACGCTGAGAGAGAAGAACATCGTTCAATCCCAAAAAACACTTCCCCCAATCCAAAGGAATGGGGGAAGTGGGATCGCAATACTAGTCGGATGGATAAGGCATGGAATCGGCAATATTTTTCCTCAAGATCGATTCCTCAAGCAGTTTCCTGTTCCGATAATAGTAATTCATTCCGCCTGTCTCGTAGACGCACCCAATTATCCGACATTGAAAATAAGTTACCTTTGTAGGGAAAAACAAGTTCCGATCCGGACTTGCCGCTAAGTACCAGTGTTTCCGCGGGCGTAGGTGTATCGGAGGGGGCGGGTGTCTCACTTGGTTCCGGAGTTTCGGTCGGCGTTGGTGTTGGGGTCGATTGCGGTGTTTCGATCCACACGGTCGCCTCAGTGCAACCTCGTATCGTGCAGTGATTTTCCGTCCCACTCCAGAATTGCGTGCCGTTCTTATCCGCGCGGAAGCGGTAGGAGCCCTCCGGCAGGGTGAAGGTCACCTGCCCGTTGGCGTCCGTCTTTCCGCTGCGGTTGGTGTAGGTCGAGCCGTTGAAGACGTAGACGGTGAGCCCGGCTTCCGGGGTTTCATTGGAATCCAGAACGGTTACCACCATGGGAATGGTCGTCGTGATGATTGCCGACGTACACCCCGGCAGATCACAGTGATTCCCTGTTCCACTCCAGAATTGCGTGCCGTTCTTATCCGCGCGGAAGCGGTAGGAGCCCTCCGGCAGGGTAAAGGTCACCTGCCCGTTGGCGTCGGTCTTTTTGCTGTAGTTGGTGTAGGTCGAGCCGTTGAAGGCGTAGACGGTGAGCCCGGCCTCTGGAACGTTGTCGGTATTCAAGACGGTTACCGTTATCGGAATGGTCGTCGTGATGATTGCCGACGCACATCCCGGCAGATCGCAGTGATTCCCTGTTCCACTCCAGAATTGCGTGCCGTTCTTATCCGCGCGGAAGCGGTAGGAGCCCTCCGGCAGGGTGAAGGCCACCTGCCCGTTGGCGTCGGTCTTTTTGCTGTAGTTGGTGTAGGTCGAGCCGCTGAAGGCGTAGACGGTAAGCCCGGCCTCGGGAATGTTGCCGGTATTCAAGACGGTTACTGTTATGGGAATGGTCGTTGTGATGGTTGCCGACGCACACCCCGGCAGATCGCAGTGATTCCCCGTTCCACTCCAGAATTGCGTGCCGTTCTTATCCGCCCGGAAGCGGTAGGAGCCACCCG
>CAZYSF010000432.1:0-19649 GCA_964649635.1 uncultured Anaerolineales bacterium
GAAGTTGCAGCCCATGGCAAGGGCCGAGCCCCACTGTCCGGCGCCGGTCTCGGTCGTCAGCGCCTTGGTGCCAGCTTCCTTATTAAAGAAGGCCTGCGCCACGGCCGTGTTCGGTTTGTGCGAACCGACCGGGCTGACGCCTTCGTTCTTGAAATAGATGTGGGCCGGCGTGTCGAGCGCTTTTTCCAGCTGGATCGCGCGGATCAGCGGGGTCGGCCGCCAGAGCTTGTAGATTTCCCGGACCGGGTCCGGGATCTCGATATAGCACTCCTGACTGACCTCCTGCATGATCAGGTTCATCGGGAACAACACCGAGAGGAAGTCCGGGGTGACCGGTTCAAGGGTCCCCGGATGCAGCGGCGGCGACTGCGGGTAGGGGAGATCCGGCTGGATGTTGTACCAGGCCTTGGGGATCTCGTGTTCGCCCAGATGGAACTTGGATTTGTCGGTCATTTTCTCCTCCGCAAGATTGGATGTTCGAATAATTGCTCGATCCGGCATCGGGCCGCCGGGCGGTCCGATGGAAATACAAAAGCCCGTCCCATTCTTGGGACGGGCTTTTCGCTCGTGGTGCCACCCAAGTTCGGCTTTTTTGGGAAACACAAAACCCTGCGTGAATGTGCAGGGTTTGGTTTGCCAGCCTCACTCGTTGGGGCGCCCGGATTTGTTCCGAACGGCCCCCCGCCTGATAACGGTGGCGGTTCCGGCGCGGGCTACGGCTTTCGCCTTCGCCCTGCAACTCCGAGGTCCATTCCGCGTCTGCTCCGCCGCCGGTTTTCCACCTTTACACCGGCTCTCTGAGGCGCGCACGGCGCGTACTCGTCCTCATCAACGTTGTTTTTTTATCGGTTGGAACGAGAGTATATCCCATTGAACGAAGCTGTCAAGCAGGAGATGCGCTTCATTCTTTTTTCACTATATGAGCGTTTTCGGTTTGGATTGCCACAAAAAGCACAAAATTCACAAATAAAACTCTCTGGTAAAGGTTGTCATGCTGAGCGCCCGCGAAGGATCCAATCCTTTTTTCGAGGTTTCAATTCTATCCAAGATAGAAGTCCAAGTTCTGGGCTTTCCAACTTCTACTACCGTTATTCTGGCGATTGACCGCACAGAACATTTGTGCTATTCTCTCTAAACCTCAATAATCCCGCCTATCCGTACCCTTAGCGAGGATGCCATGGAACAAATTATAGAACCCATCCCACAAACTGTGCTTCACGAATCCGCGGCGGTTTCCTATTCCGCCCTGACCCGGCGCGAGCGGGAGGTCCTGACGCTGATCGCCGCCGGCCACACCAACCGGGAGATGGCGGAAAGCCTGGTGGTCTCGCCCGAAACGGTTAAAACGCACGTCCGCCACGTGCTTAACAAATTCGGCGTCGCGCGCAAGGCGGAGATCTGCGCGCTGATCCAGGGGGCGATGTATCAGTGAGGAACCCATCAATCTGATGGTCGAGTAGCCCGCGATTTCTGCGGTCGTATCGAGACCCGAGACTCCCCACGATTATGATATTCGACCACTTTGCACAAAACGGCGCCCGGGATTTCCGGGCGCCGGTGCTTTTAAAAGTAGGGTGGGTTGAAGTTGAGGCATCTTTCCATTCGAACAGAAAAACTCGGCTTCAACCCATCCTACTAATCCACCACCACCGAAATAATCTGCCGGTACTCCCCCGCCGGATATTCCACGTTCCCGTCCCTCACCGCTTCGCGCAGCGTGTATTTAATTTCGAGTTCCGCCCGGTCGCCCGAGCGCCATCCGGAAAGCATCGCCGCCCAGGCGCGCGAGAAGCGCCCTTCCGCGGTTTTATCGGTCATGCGGAACATGTTCGTGTCGATCCATTCTCCGTTAATCCGGAATTCCACATCCTCGGGAAGAAGAATCTTTTCAAACAGATCCGGATCCGTTGTGCCGAGCGAGAAACTCCAGCGCCAGGAGGAATCCGCCGGGATCGAGACGCTATATCTATTGATTCCCGGCTGGAATAGCTCCTTGTATTTCGTCTGACTCCAAATGCTCGTGCCTTCCGCGGGTTTGGCCGCGCGGGTCGGGAGTATGCGAAGGTGGGGGAGTGATTTCATAATGAATAACGGAGCAAAAAAAGTTTTGGTAATATCTTTTCTATCCACCGGAGCGGCTAACCTCCAAGCCGAAGGTTCGGTCAACCTCCAATAAAAATAAGCGCCTTGCGTCAAGAAAAACAGCCCTTGAGCATTTGTATCCCATGTCAAAGATGATGCCTCATGAATATCGCTCAACCGGAATCGTTCCCTATCGGCTGGATCGTACGCGGTGATGGTATTTCCGTCTGATAGAGCAAACCAATAATTATCCGAGATATCCCTCGACCAATGACCCCGCCAATCCAGCTTTTCGATTTTTCCGTCGAAGGTAATTCCTAACCATTGCTGATTTTCCTGATCGTAATCGAGAAACGGATGCACGGTTCCTCCCCGCGCAAATCCGAATATGTCAATTTGGTTCAAATTTCCATATATATTGCCGAAATAATATTTTTTATTCTGTTCGTCGAACAGCATTATTAACCGTGATTTGGCGTCAACCTGAACGATCAGGAAATCTCCGCGGTATATCGTATAGGAATTTCCGGTTTGGATGTTTACCGCAGTCAAATCCCAATACATGGCCGTGGGGAGGAAATTGTAGACCATATATTCGTAATCAGAAAACCATTGAAGGAATTGATATGGCCCGGGCAGCTTCTTCAACCCGGTTCCATTCGTCCGGACTGCATGCCATGTGTATCTATACGGCCAGGGGCCGTTTGTATCGGAAAGCCCGATATCCTCATAAATTATCCATTGGCCATCCGGTGACCAATGCAGGCTATAGACAATGCCCAGACCACTTTCCAAACGATTGATTTTTCCGGTATCCATATTTACTACATATATATCCGTGGAATCCCCATCCAGCATCGCCCCAAATGCCAAGTATTTGCCGTCGGGCGACCAGGCATTCCACGAAAAACTATCATTTGATAGAGATACGCCCCAATCGAAGCAATGATTAGCTTCTGATTGGCAGTATTCGGGGCCGGTTTGTTTCACCCACCGATCCAGGCGATTGGAAATATCCATCGGAGCAAGGTCCATAATATCCTGGATCTCTCCTGATAGTAGATTCTGTACATGAAGGATGATTCCCCCTTCAGGATACTCTCCACTTCTCTCAATAATTCCGGTCACATAAGCATACCATCTCCAGTCCGGCGAAATATTTCCATGTTGATATTCGAAATCCGACAACTTCTTCATCGGTAAATTGATTGTCCATTGATTTGATCCGTTAACATCTATAAAGGTATAAGTTAATTCTGAGTAGGATTCTTTTTCCAATAGGAAAAACGGTCCGGTAGATTGCAGACCCGGAAATATTGTGGCTGTAGGGGATTGTGTTGGCGTTAGCGCCGGTGTTTCCGTTAATGGTTGAGTTTGAGTCCGTGTTGAGGTCTGGGATGTGGCGTATGTTTGGGTGGTTGTAGAGGTTTGAGACAACGACACCATCGGCGGATTATCGGTAAGCGCGGCGGTAATATCAGCCGTCGGTTTTGGCGAACAAGAGGAGATTACAAAAAGAAAAACAATGAGGAATGCGGTGAAAGCACGAATCATCAAACCACCTCTCGAGATGGACCGTGGTATTCCCTGCCCGAGGTCCATAAGGCATTCACTGTTACCAGATAATATTATACGAAATTGGTGTTCCCGACTTGTTACGCGGGGATTACGGTTTGGAAACATGGGCGATGAAACAAAATGATGAGAAGTATGGTGGATTGAAGCAGAGTCGATATTCCAATGGCGCAGGTCACCCCTGCTTCAACCCACCATACTTTTCCGCCGCCTTGAATACAAGTTCCAACCCCTTAAACCCGAAATGGATCTTGTCACCATCGCGCAGCAGCCGCGATTCCCCGGCCGGAACCTCCACCCCGTTAATGAAGGTGCCGTTGGTCGTCTTTTCCGGCCGGATCGAAATCCCGTCCCTGGTCTGTTCCACGACCGCATGCCGCCGCGAGATGACCATCCTGGCGTCCCATTCCGCCAGGTCGATGTCCGGCGTGCCGCCCTTTCCGGAGCGCCCGAGCGTGACCGGCGATTTGCTGAGCAGGAAGACCAGCCCGCGCGGCCCCTCCAGGTGCGGCTGCCGGAGAATCTCCTGCGCGTGCGCGGCCGCCGCGGCGTTGGCGGAGGCATCCGGATTGGATCCCGTACCCGGCGATCCGGCTTTGTCCGCGGCCGCTTTTTCGATTGCGGGCTTGGCTTCCTGGTGGCTGAGGAACAGCAGATCGGAGCTGGAAACGCCGGCGTCCTTGAGCGACTGCCCTTCCGGGAGCCTCTCCCCTTCTTCAGTCTCCAGGTAAAAAGCCGTCCGGGGGATGTCGGCCAATTCCTTCCAACCCACCACCTGGATCAGATCCGGGATCAATCCCTGGATCGGCTGATCGCCGGGCAACTCCAGCAGGATGCGGTCTTTGCGGCGGCGGGAACCGAGCGTTATGAAAAGACGTTGGGGCATGGTTGTGATCCTTCGATCGGGGAATAATATGCCCGATGAGGTTTCTCCGCAACCGGGAGAAACCCTTGCGGTGAAGACCGATTATTGCGGCGTTCTATCTCCAATCCGGATACATCCCGCCCGTATAGATGACTGTCTCCAGCCCGGCGGCGATTTCAAATTTGACGAGATCATACGTATACCCATTCTTGCGGTGATATAGGAGGTAGCGCCCGTCCGGCGACCAGACCGCCATCGGCGGCCATTCGTCCCATGCGATTTTTCCATTCTCGACCGGATATTCCCCGGTCAGATCCACGGCTTTCCGAATGGATCGCCCTTCTCCGTCAGAGATGTACAAGCCCTCGGCGCCCGTAAAGACAACATTCATTCCATCCGGCGACCAGGTGGCGCCAAAACCTTTTTCGATGGTAGTTGCTTTCTCATTCTTAGGATGAAAAATAGTAACCCAATCTATACCGTCGACATTCCGAGTAAAGACAACATTTCCAGTGTTGGAATAATCGGGATCCGAAAATCCATTATGCGTTTCTTCTTCGTAGATCTCCCTGGAAACAGAGCATTTGGCTATATCCCAAATGAGGATTTTCGGATGAAAAGGAATCCCCCCTTCTTCATCCGTCCGTACGGTAATGATTTCCTGGTTTGTTACCCATCTCTGTCTTCCATAAAAGAATTGTCTGCCGCAATTTGTTTGTCCGCCGTATACGGATAAAAAACCATACAGCGAACCGAGTCGTTCCCGAAATATTGGGGCGACAACGAGTATTTTTTCTTTATCCGGCGACCAAACCGGCATCATATGCTTGTTGCCTTCTCTGACGGTTTCCACGCCTGTGCCATCGGCGTTCATCAATAAGATGCCTCCATTCTTCGATGGGTCTCTATTCAAAAATACAAAAACAATATCCTTTTCCGAGTTTACCGGGATTGAAGCCGGGACCAACGAACATGAATCTACCAGGCAAAGAAATATAATCCAGGAAATAATGAGATGCGGGGAAACGGAAGGCTTGGGATTCATAAACGGATCACCCAATAATCCAACACGGATGGAAGGGTGGATACCACCATTTCCCCAATAATTCTTGTTTTGGTATTCTTCTGGTTTTAGGCCCGCCATCTTTGGGATCATAGCCAGGATCCAACACTATGAAATCATCACCTTCCTCGCCAACAATCACCATAACGTGCCCCCATGTTTGACCGCCCATTTCCGGATCATTAATCCGGCCGATCGAAATAACCACTAATTGATTGTTTCTGAGTGCATCCTCTAAGGTTTCCAGCGATCCATCCGGATGGAAGCTGTTTGGAATTTCGAGGCTGTCCAAGCCGAAACCTATTGCCCAAGGGGTTGTTCCTCCATACTCCCAAGGGAACTTTCCTACAAAAATGGATTCTAGGTATTGTGTAATCTTGTCCACGTCACACCGCTCCGTGGATTCTCCCCGTGATCCGTAATATATATTGCACACCATTGATAAGGAAAAATCTGCACAGCCATCCGGAAAAAGTTGATGTTGATGGTAGTTTCCATACAACGCTTCGAGATCGATGTCCAGAAAGGGATTAAGGGCGGGCAGTGCGATAAGATCGCCGAGACCTTGAAGCAACAGGTCCCAGGAATTCAGCTTTTGAACCGCCTCCCCGTCCACTTCCTCAAACCGCCGGGCAATTTCTGCAAGTTGATCGGCATGGTTTTTAAGCAGGTCGCGCAGGGTATTGGCATCGTATTGCGCCACCACGCCGGCCCTATGGGCAGGGATGGAAAGTTGTCCGCCGTAGCTCGGGACCCGGTTGGATTGGTACGCCAGTTCGTTGCCCGCCTTTTCGAATTCATGGCTGAGCTCTTCCAACCGCCTGGCTTTGCGCTTTAATAATTCCGTGTCAACCGTAATACGAGGCATGATTCCCCTCTGGCTGAATTTGGCCTTTTTCCATCGATCCGCCCGGCCGAAACGTCACGGGCTGGTTGGCGTGATTTTGAATGACATTCATCACAATCCGGCTGAAAACGCTGCCCACGTGCAGGAATCGAAGAAAGCAGCCGGAGATCCTTCGCTGCTTTTCAAGGGTATCGGAGTTGCCGCTGATCCGATCCATTAGGTTCTCCAAAAGCCGATACTGGGCAAATAAAAACCCCCTTCATTGACAATTCGATTTTTCCATTATATTATATCCATACGTTTACGGGGGTCAACATGTCTCCAGTTAAGTACAAGATAATCCATAAAAAGATACATCCGCCGGAAGCGGATGCGCTTGCGGATTCCTACGCCGGAGCCTCGCGTTCGGTGCTTGCATATACCGATGAACTCGCCAAGGTTGCATCGGAACTGGAAACCGGATGGCAGGGGAACCAGAAGAACTTTTTTATGGATTCCTTCCAGCCCCTAATCGCCAAATCCAGGGAGTATGCCCTGAGCACCCTGCAGGGGATAGAGAAGGGGTTTCGTTCAATCCAGGTGGATGTGGAAGAGCAGGTTCCCGTCTACCCGGGTTAATCCGGGTGCGCCGGGAGATCACAGGGGGAAAAGATGTCGATTCAATTGTTTCCGGATAACATTCGCTTGTTCGTGGGGGAATTAACAATCGGAAAGCCGGGGGTTTCGGCCGGCCCAAGGAATACGGTGAAATTCGAATTCTCGAATACTCCGTCTCCGGCCGAAACCGCCCATCGGGGCTTCCTGGAGTATTCCCGCGATGCAGGAAAGGGGGTGGATATTCAACAGGCCATCCGGTTGAAACCAACCGACTCGTAAGGAAGGTGATAGAAAACCATCAGGAAATTCAATCCGGATTAAATTTCAACAAGGAGGAAATATGCCAGGCATCATGGTAACACCCGAGAATCTGCGCAAGACCGGTAATGACATCAAAGGCAAGAAGAACGAGGTGGATGAGGCCATAAACAAAGGCAACTCGATGATCGAAGCCCTGCGCGGCGAGTTCAAGGGCAATATGGCCAACCAGGTTTATGAGAAGTGGTCCGAAATCCTTCCCAAGCTGCGCCAAGCTTCAGCGGTTTTGGAAGAAGCCGGGGTGCTGCTCGGGAAAGTCGGCGACGCGTTCGCCGAGGTCGACAACAAGCGTATCTGATTTTTCACGCCGCCTATGAGCGCTTTTAGCCGCTGGTTATTTTTTCGAAGCGGCTAAAAGCGCTTTTGCGTTATCCGTCCATTCTCAGTATGCTTAATCCCATGCCCTTCAACCGCCCTCCCCGAATTCAACCGACACTTTCCAGGGAAACCATCAAGGTTCCCCCGCCGCCCCAGTTGCCGCAGGAGCCGGGTGCTTTCAGCTGGATGACGATCGTGATTCCGCTCGGCGGAATCCTTTTGATGGTCATCCTGATGGGCGCCGTCGGCGGGGGCAGCGGGGGCGGGATGATGTACCTCCTCACTCTGCCGATGATGCTGGGAGGGTACGTCCTCACCTATTACGCCTTCCGCAACCAGAAGAAGGATTTCCAGAAGAAGCTTGCCGACGGCAAGCGCGAATACTCCCTCCAGCTGCAGAAAACCGAGAACCACCTGTATTCCCTGCGCGAACGCGAACAGGCTGTCTTGCGGAGGATGAACCCCGACCTCGAGGAATGCCAGCGTTTGGCCGAGCATCAGGACCCGCGCCTGGGCGAACGCCGCCCGGCCGACCCGGATTTTCTCATGCCGCGGATTGGGATCGGTACCCTGCCGACTTCGATCACGATTGAACCGGTCGATACGCAAAAAACATCCCTGGAGCTGTCGAAAGAGATCGAGCAGGCCAAAACACTCTCGGAAAAATTCGCGATGGTGCCGGATGTTCCGATTATCACCCGCCTGATGCACACCGGTCCGGTCGGGATCGCCGGCAACCGCACCGATACGGTTCGCGCGGCACGCGCGCTCCTGTGCCATCTGGTCACCCACCACTGGTTCGCCGAAGTTCAGGTGGCCGTCCTGGGTGAGAAGCAGACGCTTACCGAGTGGCTCTGGCTGGCGTCGGTCCCGCACGCCTCCGCCGCCATCGCCTGGCCGAAGGCCGATCTGCGTTTTTCCAATCCGGAATCCTGCGCGGTGCTTCTGGAATTGGAGAAGGAACTCAAGCGCCGCGAGCAGATCCTCGACGCGCGGAAAATGGTCAACGATGTTTCGACCGTGCCGCCCCTCCCCTGCCTGGTGATTCTGCTGGATTCCTTCCCGCAGACTTTTTCCCATCCGGGATTGGATCTGCTCCTGAAAAAAGGGAAGGCGCTTGGCGTATTCGCGCTCTACCTTACGTCGGAGGCATCCCAGACTCCGGGCGAGTGCGGCGCGATCCTGGAAGTGCGTCCGGGCAACCTTACCTATAAGGAATCCGGCGTGGGCGGGATCACGATCGACTGCCGGCCTGATTTTTGCGATGCGGCCCGCGCCGAAGCGGTCGCCCGCGCGCTCTCCAAGGTGGATTGGGCGCAGAAGGAGGATCTCAGCCAGCCGCCGTCGATGATCACCTTCCTGAAGATGCTCGAGGCGGAGAAGGTGGACGACCTGCCGATCGAAAAGTGGTGGAACGACGGGTCGCCGTTCGGCTTTCTTCAGGCCCCGATCGGTAAAACTTCGGCCACCTCGGAATTCATATTTGATCTGCGGGATCAGGACGGTTCACACGGACCGCACGGCCTGCTGGGAGGAATGACCGGGTCGGGGAAAAGTGAAGTGCTCAAAACACTGATCCTGGCGATGGCCGTCACCTCCCACCCCCACGACTTGAATTTCGCGCTGGTGGATTACAAGGGCGGCGCCGCGTTCAACGAACTGGCCAAGCTGCCGCACACCGTCGGCGTGATGACCGATATCGAATCCCATGCCTCCTACGCCGAACGGGTGCTCCTGGCCCTCGGCGGCGAACTCGAACGGCGCAAGGTGATCCTCGAACGGGCGCGTTCGATCTTCAAATTCGGCCGCTCGCACGTCGACGATTACCGCACGATGAAGATCAAGCAGCCGCTTCCCCACCTGGTGATCGTGTTCGATGAATTCGCCGAGTTCAAAGCCCGCAATCCCGAGGAAAGCAAGCGCCTGATCAGCATCGCGCGCCTCGGCCGCTCGCTCGGCGTGCATCTGATTCTCGCCACCCAGAACATTTCCGCGGCGATCGATCCGCAAATTCTGCAGAACTCCAACTTCCGGGTCTGTCTGCGCACCAGCCAGCCGGATGACAGCGTCCAGATGATCGGCATTCCGGATGCGATCCACCTCGTGCGCGGCCGCGCGTATTTTTATTCCACCGGGCGCAGCCTGGTGCAGATCGCCTACTGCGGCGGAAAATACAAGGGCGACGGCGGCGATAAACGGCCGGACCAGCTGCTGGTGGTCCATCCCGGCGGCAAGAAAGAAACGGTGACGATGCCGTTCGCGCGCGTCGCCGATCCCTCCGGGAAGCCCGGCGACGTTCAGATCACCGAGGCCAATGCGATCGTCGACCGGTTGAATGCGGCGATGAAAAATCTCAATCTTCGCAAACCGGATCCCGTCTGGACCGATCCGCTGCCGGAGCGGCTGTATTCACCCGACCTGTTTCAGGATTACTTTTCCGGCGGATGGGACGGCAGCGCCTGGCATCCCTGCCGGCGGTGGGAAGCGCCGGAGGAAAGCGGCGGGATCACCAATCCCGTGCTCGGGATCTGCGATGTTCCCCAGCGGCAGGAGCAGCCCTTGTTCGAACTCCCGCTCGAGGAAGGCGGCGGGCATTTTCTTGTGTTCGGATCGGCCTCCTCGGGGAAAACAACGCTCCTTAAAACGCTGGCGGTCGCCATCGCCCGGATGTATTCGCCCGCGCAGGCTCAGCTCTACATTCTGGATTTCGGCGGGCAATCTCACCTGCGCGTGCTGGAAAGTTTCCCGCACGTCGGATCGGTTATCACGCGCTTCGAGACGGAACGCGCGGAACGGCTGCTGCGGTTTGCGCAGACCGAGCTTAAGCGGCGCAACGACCTCTTCCGCCGCCGGAACGTGGGCGCGATCGCGGATTACAACCGCCTGCCGGGCGTTGAACCGCTGCCCGATCTGTTCTTCTTCATCGACAATTTCCTAGGCCTGAAAAGGGTTTTCCCGCCCGAATTCATCAACGAGATTTCCCTTCTGGTCGGCGGCAGCGCCTCGAGCGGCATCCACCTCGCTGCCGCCACTTACCTCCCGGGGGATCTGCCGGGCGATCTGCAATCGAATGTCCACACCCAGGCCACGCTGCATCAATCCACCCAGACGGAGTATTTCGGGATCGTCGGGATGATCGGCGAATCCCGCCTGCAGGAGGATGTCGGGCGGCCGCCGCGGCAGGGCCGCGGTTTCCTGCGCGGCACGCCGCCGGTCGAATTTCAGGCCGCGCTTCCGGTAGGCGGGACAAACGACCAGGAACAAATGGAGCAGATTCTCGGCTTGGGCGCGAGCATGAACGCCGCGTGGAAAGGTCCTCGGCCGGCAAATATCGAAAGCCTGCCCTATTCCATCCTCCTGCCCCAAACCGCACGGATCCCCAAACCCGCCCGTCCGCATGCCGCCCCGCAGGGCAAGGATTTCGAAACCCTGCTCCCGCTTGGGATGAACCTCGAAGAAGACGGTCCGGTTTTCCTAGTGACCAGCTCGGCCGGGCAATCCGGCAAGACCACCGCCTTGCTTTCCTGGGCGCTTGCGCTCGCTGAAAAATACCCGCCGAAGGACCTGCAATTCCTGTTTATCGATTTTCACTCCCGCAACCTTCTGCCGCTCAAGAACTTCCCCCACACGCTCGAGTATGTCAACAATCAATCCGAGGTCGAACCCTTCTGCAGTCGCCTCCTGGCCGTCATGCAGAAACGCGCCGCCGCGCTCGAGGAAGCCTTTCAGAAGAATCCGGAGAAATTCGACCGCGAAGCGTTCCTCGCCGGCCTTCCGGCCTACGTCCTGATGATCGACGATTACGACCGCCTGGTATTGCGCTGCGAGAACGCCGGGCGCCAGCTCGCGGAATGCCTGACCGCCGGCGGGGATGTTGGACTTTCGATGATCGTGGCCGGGAATGGGACCGATCTGCCGAAGGATTACGACGACGACCTGATGAAGAAGGCCCGCAAGATGGGCTGCGGCCTTTGTTTCTCCGGAAACGCCGCGATTGACCAGTTCAACAACGCCAAATCGCCGCCGTACCAGCCGATGGCCGGCCTGCCGCCCGGCCGCGGCTACTTCATCCGCAAGGGGCAGGCGCGGATTTACCAGAACTTCATGTATTGGGAGGAAGGGAAAAAGCTGGCCGACTGCCTGCTCGAGCGGATCGAGAAAATCCGCGCTGAAGGCGGCGATTTGAAGAAACCTTCCTGGCCGGGATAATCCTCATTACTCGTAGGGTGGGTTGAAGCATAGGATACAATCCATGAATATGTAATTACTGCTGCTTCAACCCACCCTACCAATCAATCCACGACCGATGAAGAAATCTGTCTAGCCGAATTGAAACCAGTCCGGATAATCCCCTATCCCAAAGGCGGCGTCGCCGATATATAGGTATAACTCCCGGCAACCTGATTCCCGGGCTGCTGACAGGTCTTTACGAACGTATCCCAGGAGTACGCTTCCTCGTTGCCGGAATACGGATTGAAAACCTGAACGAAGATTCTTCCCTCGTTGTCCTGAAAAACATCCGTTACCGTGACCCAGTGCGCGGCTCTTCCCGGCGTTGCCGGCGCGGCGCCGGGCACCAGCCGGCCATAACTCGGATTGGGAACGGGCCTTCCGGTTTCCGGCGAGGTGATTTCCTTCCGGGTGTCCAATTCGGTCAGGAACACGAATTCCGTTCCGGTTTGGATCCGTTCCGCCATTGCATCCGGCGCGGGCAAGGACGCGTGCGAGATGCTCGCATCCCAATCGTAATCCTCGAAAACCCTTCGCAAATCGTAGGCGCTGGTCATGTGCCCGACATTCTGAAGGACCTGGGTTCCGGTGTACTCCGTTTTCGTCCCATCGAGATTCCAATACCCCAGACCGCGAAGCTGCGCAAACCGCGTCAATCCCTCCTCCAGATCCGTCTCGCCGACAGCCCGGAAGACTGAGAGCTCCCCGCACAGGTTTCCATGCGGTGTCATCGGGAAGGAGGCACCGTCGATGCCGGTGATGTCCATCCTGCCAAGGGTAAAATTTTGCCAGGGATCTCCCGGCATATGCCAATCCCGCGGCAATCCGCCGATCTCAAACCGCAGCATGCTGTCCGTTCCGGGAACCGTCTGCCCATTGGTATACGCCCCATCCCGGTTGGGGATCTTCGATGGATCGACCCTTGCGCTTTTCCTGTTGCGGGGGATGAAGGCGAACCGGCCTCCGCCCAAATCCACGACAAGATACTCAATTCCGGTTGCCGGATCCTTCCAGCTTCCGCTCACACGATCCAGGATTTTTCCGGTATGGAACGTATCCGTCTGGGTCAGTCCATGAGGGCCTTTTATATACACCGGTACCCAGTCCGAAAGGAGTATCCAGGTCTGGGGAACAAAGCAGGGTTCGAAGCCGGCGATGTCGGGGAGGAGCAGGGAAGGGAAAAACGTTTGCAGGAACCATCCTTCGCCCCGCAGGGCGAGGAGTGCGGATATTATTTCATCATCGATTGACCGGAATGCGCGCGCCAGCGCCGCCAGGCCATCTGCCTTAATTTCGAGGGGCGCACGGATGGCTTGGATCGTCTCCCGCGTGGTGTACGCATCCCGCCGGGCCTGCGCGGTCAGCTCGGTATACTCGCCGCCGACGCCGAGAATTCCACTTAAGAGAACTTCCCCGTTTTTTCGAAGGCTATCCGCGCGGAATCGGACGGCTTCGGCATTTTTAAAAAGCAGATCGGTATCCACACGAATTCTGGTCATAATCTCCCCCTGACACAATATTCATCCGGTAGATTCGAATTATAATACAGGCGCGAATGGGGGTGTGCCTATGTCCGCCGTCAATTATCCAATAAATAGACAGGTAATAATAACCGTCCATCCGCCGGAAGCGGAGCAGCTCGCCGGCGCGTTCGGTGAATCCCGCGCTGCGGTTGAGCTTGATCTGGCCGCGCTGGAACTGATTGCCGCTTCCCTGGATACCGGCTGGGAAGGAATTCAAAAAGCAAGGTACCTCGACGAATTGATGCTCCTTGTCGGGCGAATCCGGAACACCCTGCTGCCGCAACTGCAATTAATGGAAAGGAAATACCACGAGTACCGGACGGAGAAGACGATCGAAGCCGTCGGGATGGAGTGATCCGCGGGGATCACTCCTCCCCGATCACCGAATCGTAAAAACCGACGAAGTCCCTGTTGTTTTCCCCCTCGATGAACGCGATCGCGGAACGGGGATGGATGTTGAGCTGGCCGGTGACCAGCAGCGGGAAGTCGTAGCCCCAGAAGATCTTTTCCCGCAGCGGAATGAAGTGCTCCTGGATGACCTTGAGGATCGGGCGCAGGTGGAACTTCGGATTCTTCAGGAACCCCAGCAGCAGCTCCGTCGCGCAATTGCCCGCCCCGCGCCCCATGCCGGCGATCGTCGAATCCAGGTAGCTCGCGCCGAGGATCAGCGCCTCGATCGTGTTGGCATACGCCAGTTGCTGGTTGTTGTGGGTGTGGATCCCCACCTTCATCCCGGATGCCTCCGCGGTTTTCATGAATTGGCGCGTCAGGCCCTGGATCTCCTCGGAATACAGCGCCCCGAAACTGTCGACAATGTACAGGACGTCGACCTCGCTGCGCGATAGGATTTCCAGCGCCTCGGCCAGTTCGTGGTCGTGGACCGCCGAGACCGACATCAGGTTGAGGGTGGTCTCGTAGCCCTTGTCGTGGGCGGCCTTGATCATATCCAGCGCGGTCGGGATCTGGTGAATGTAGGCCGCCACGCGGATCATGTCGAGGACGCTTTTGCCCTTGGGCAGGAAATCCTCATGGTAATTGGTGCGTTCCGCGTCCGCCATCGCCGAGAGTTTCAGGCCGGTCTTGTTCTCGCCGACGATCCGGCGGATGTCTTCCTCCTGGCAGTGTTTCCAGCAGCCGTAATCCGCCGGCGAGTAGAGCTTGCGGTCGGCTTTGTACCCGACCTCCATATAATCCACGCCGGCGTCCACCAGCGCCTGGTATACCGCGCGGACGAATTCATCCGTGAACTGGGAATTGTTGATCAGCCCGCCGTCGCGGATCGTGCAATCCAGCACTTTGATATCCGGCCGGTAGGTCAGCCAGGTGCCTTTCTTCCCCGCCGGATTTACCGCAGCTTTTTTCTTCATTTAACACGCTCTCTTCCTCTCCAAGAAGTGGGCGAAATTATAGCCGGTTTGGGGAGACCAGGGATATTGGGAAAAATTTCCGCCACAAAAAGCACAAAAGTCACAAAAAATTAAAACAATTGTGCTTTTTGTGCCTTTTGTGGCTAATTGATTGCTTACAGGAAGGAAATATTTCTAAAAACGGGCGGCCAATCATCAATCCGGCGGCAGCTCTTCTTCGGCTTCGATCGAATCCGCTTCCGGCTGATCCGTAATCGCGGGTTCTTCCCCGGCCGGGCTCCAGCGGCTGTGCTCATATACGCGCAGCAGCAGCTCGACCGCGAGGAAGGCGGCGAAGAAGATCCAGCCCAGGAAGGCGGTGAACATGCGCCCCGCCTGGAGCCAGACCAGGAACACCCCCAGCGAAGCCGCCTCGATCGCCTCGCGCACCAGCACGCCTTCACTCGGGAAGCGTTCGGCGGTGAAGCGCCGGTTGAGGTACCACACGACGGGAAGCGCGCTGCCGGTTAACGCGATGAACAGCGCGAAGAAAAACAGCCAGCGGGGGCCCAGGAACGGCAGGGTCAGGAAGACCACGCCGGCCACACCGGCCCATCCCAATAACGCGAATAGCGCCGCCATCAGGAACAGGCTGGCGGGGAAGGGCGGTTTGTTCGCGGGCGCTGCTTTGGGGGGCATAGACCGGTATTATAGCCGCGAATAAAAAAAGCGGCCGCGATCGGCGATCGCGGCCGCGGGTTTGGGGCTCTACAACCACCCCTTCTTCCGCAGCAGGATGATCATCAGGACCGGCAGGATGAGCATCACCGCCAGGGTGATGAAAAATCCGAGCGGCGAGATGATGTTCACCAGCTGCGCGCCCGCGGGCAGGAAGAAATTCATCCCGAAAAATCCGGCCACGAAGGAAAGCGGCATGAACAGCGTGGTGATCACCGTGAGGGTCTTCATGATGTCGTTCATCCGGTTGTTGATCACCGAGAGGTAGGTGTCCATCGCGCCGCCGACCAGGTCGCGCATGCTTTCGTTGATGTCGTGCAGGCGCACCAGGTGGTCGTAGATGTCGCGGAAGAAGATCCGGTCCTTGGCGTCGATCACCGGGTAATCGTCGCGGGCCAGCTTGTTGAGCACCTCGCGCTGGGGGGCGATGATCCGCCGCAGTTGGAGCAGCGCCCGTTTGAGCTTCATCAGTTCGGAAAGGTTTTTGGGCGACGGCCGGTCGAAGATCTGGTCCTCCAGCGTCTCGATCGCTTCGTCGACCTCTTCGACCACCGGCATGTAGGCCGCCACGATATCGTCGATAATGCGGTAGAGGATGTGATCGGTGCCCCGGCTGGGGTAGCGCTCGTCCCGCTGGCAGGCCTCCCAGATGTGCTGGACCGCCGGGATCGGCAGATCGTGATGGGTGACGATATAGTTTTTCCCCAGGAATACATCCAACTCGATCGTATCCAGCTTGCCGCCGTCGTTACGGCCGAAGGCGATCGCATGCAGGACCAGGTACAGATACTCATCCCAGTCGTCCACCTTGGGCACGTGCGATTCCTGCAGCGCGTCGTCCACCGCCAGCGGGTGGAACCCGAAGGTGTGAATCAGGATCGGTTCGTCCTCCTGCGGCGGCGTATTCTCGAAATCCACCCACAGCAGGCCGCCCGGCTCCTTAAGCGCGGATGGGAAATCCGCCGGCGTCAGATCCGTTCGTATTTTTCCTTCGGGCGTGCGGTACAGCGCTCGGATCATGCTTCCTCCACAGGCATAAGCTTTTTACGGTCTTTGCATCCGCAGGCTATCGACCCCAAACCCGGCGATAACGGCGCAAAGCAGATAGATTACGGTCAACGCCGGTGCGTCGAAGGTGAGGTGGGAAATATCCGCCGCGTAAGGCACTGCGATCCACCCCGCGTTTTCCGCCGCCGCCAGCAGCCATCCGTACGCCGAACCGGCCAGCGCGGCGCCGATCCCCGCGCGCATTCCCAGGCCGCACGCGGTCAGCAGAATCGGGATAAGGAAAGCCGCCGCCATCGAGGTGTGCAAACCATACCAGGACAGATCCGCGGCCACGAGCAGGAATATCAGGGCCGCCAGGATAATCAGCGCCGCCCGCTCATGCCCGCGCAAGGCAAGCACAACCAGGCCGCCAAGGATCAGGCATAGGGCGCCCGCCGCCGCGACGGTTTCGATCTCCAGGTCGCCCGAGAGGATCCAGGTAAGGATGAGGGCCGCCGCGCCCAGCATGATCGCCGCGCAGGTGATGATTACCAGGATCGCGATTCGCCGCGCTCCCGCTTCCCGCGGGAGTCCCGGCAACTGTATTTTTCTCACTCCCCGCCACCCTTCCCTTGCATTCGGCCGGGAACGGCGATCCCGGCTGCCCATCGGCTGCCGCCGCGTGCCGGATTTCAACATGCTGCATCAGTCGGCGGACCTATTGAATAGGTTCAATTTACAGGAAAACGGGGAATTAGTTTTACTCCGCCCATCATTCGGTCGATAGTACAATCAAAATCATATGTTTTTCCTTCTTCCACATTAACTGTGAAGCCCTTGGCTAAATTCAATCGAAATAAGCCTACGACAATATTTATGGTGTGCTTCCCTTTGCCCACTTTTATGGGGATATGAAATCCTCTTCCGTAAGAATTAAATGCCAATAATATTCCGTCTACATACAATCTTCCCGGATATTGTTCAACGAGAAAATGATTCTTTGAGTGAAATAATAGCGTGCTGGTTTTACCCAGTGAATTATCCTCCAGCTCATCCTTCATGATGTTCTTGAAATAGTCAAAACCTTGATCATTAATATTACGGGTTGCCCAAATGTTTTTAAAAACTTCCATCGCTTCACTTTCAACCCAATATTCAAAGGGTCCAACCCGTCCAAATTCCGTATCTTTATTTATTACGGCTTTCCTGGCCAAATCTCGATCCTTTAGGCAGTCGGCACAAATACAAACTCGAATTCGATGAAAATCCGTATTTCTGTGAATTGACGCGCTGCCATCGCGATAGTCCTCGCTGTTTGCCGTAATAACTATTGCTTCATCCCAATGCACTGAATTCTTGCCGCAAGCATTACATTTTTTCTCCGCTTGAATTACAAGCGGCGCACTATTTATTTCCGGCCAAGGTCCCGTATCATTTATTGATGTATTACACCCAATACAAGTTTCACGTTTCCCCGGGTTTATTCCTCCGCATTTTTTACATTTCCAATCCTTTGCCATCAGATTCTCCTTTGTGCACAAGGTTAGCCCAACTTTTAACCCCGACGGATCAGGTTGCGGAAATGAACCAGCGGCTGGGTTCCGCGTTCTCATCCACCGGCAGCACGTCGACGAGCTCGTAGTTCCGGGATCCCAACCCGAGCGCCTCCCCGTACTCCGTCACCTTGTAGGGGTCCTTCATCGGGCCGTGCATCCGCGTGAACGGGTGCCCATCCGGCCACAGGTGCTTCCGCAGCGAAGCGGTCATGTTCTCATCAATCAGCTTGAGTTTGGCGACGTAATCCAACACGGCGCGGTCGATCGCGACGATGTCGTCCGACCCGAAGATGCCCGCATCCGGGAGGATCGACATGCCCGTGAACCCGAAGCAGTCGCAGACCGGGGTCATCTGCGTGGCCAGGCTGATGTGGGTCGCCTTTCCCGGGGCGAAGGTCGAGAGGCTGATCGATGTGCTGATCGCGCAGGCCTCCTGGAACGAAAGGAAATTCACCGGATCGATCTTGAGCGATCCGGCCGGGGCGACCTTCAGGCAGGCGCCGCACTGCATGCACGGCTCGGTGTGCAGGTGCAGCTCGCGCGGATCCTTGCGATCGACCACCAGCGCGCCGACCGGGCACGACTCGATGATCTTCTTCCGCGCCGCCTCGTCCGGGCACTTCCCGGCGAACCAGTATTTGTCGAAGTGGACCGTGTCGTGCATCGCGCTGCGCGTCTCGCCGACCATGCACCCCAGGGCGATGTTCTTGAAGGCGCCGCCGAAGCCGCACGAGGGGTGGCCCTTGATGTGCGAGAAGTTGATCAAAAAGCTCGCGTCCTGGATCAGGCCGGCCACCTTCCATTCCTTCATGCCTTTAAATTCGCGCGAATGGGTGTAGAAATATTTTTCCTCCGGACCGGACGCCGGATAGACCGGGCAGCCGAGCGTCTCGGAGGAATAGCCGCGCTCCTCCGCCCCGGCCGCGTCCCAGTTGAGGTCCGTGACGAACGGCTTGCCCCCGCCTTCCTTGACCGCCTTGACCACCTTGCGCACGAACACCGGATGGATGGTCGAGGTGATGATGTTGTTGCCGGTATGCATCTTGATCGCCACCGTCTCGCCCTTCACCCGCTCGCGCACGTTCAACTTCTGCAGAATCAGATCCAGCTTGGCGGGGAGCGTCTCTTCGGCTCCGAGCACCGACTGGCGGGGGGATCCCCAATACACAATGCTTGGCATAATCAGGCTCCTTCCATCATTGAAAACGTTTTCTAACCGCCCGCGCCCGTCCGGCGCAGTGCGGATTCCACTTCCCCATACTCCGCCCGCGAGGTGAGATCGAGGCTGAGCGGCGTCACGGAAACCTTGTGCTCCACATGCAGCGCGTACACATCGGAACCCGGTTCCTCCCGGTGGTGATCGAACCGGATGCGGAACGGGATCTGCACCGGATCGGATTCCGATTCCCGGACGGGCGGCACCGGCTCGTAATACCGGGTGCGGGAAAGGCGCGTCAGAGTCCACGGCGTATCCGGCGTAGCGCCGAGCGGGACATCCACCTTTAGCGCCGCCACATCCGGTTGCGCCGGAAGCGCGAGGCTCTTTTCCGCGAACAGCCTGGTGAAGTATGCGGCGGCGGCAAAATCCACCTCACAGGCGAGGT
>CAZYSF010000433.1:0-16652 GCA_964649635.1 uncultured Anaerolineales bacterium
TTATCCCCGCTCGTGGAACGGCTCCCGATGGCGATCGCCGGCGTGCTGACGCTTGTGCTCGTGTACGTCATTGGGCGCAAATGTATCGGGAAACGCTTCGGATTGTGCGCGATGTTCTTCCTTGCGATCAGCCCCTGGCATATCATGATGTCGCGCTGGGGGTTGAACGATAACATTCTTCCTTTTGTATTCACCTTGGGCGTGGCCATGCTGGTGTTCAGCCGTCCGGAAAACTATTGGTACCCGGCGGCGATGGCGGTTTTCGGGCTGTCGCTTTACGCCTACGGCGCGGCCTATGTGGGGACACCCGTGTTCTTGCTGCTGGCGACGATCTACCTGATCCGCAGCCGGCTGCTTGCGCCGGGAAAATTGCTTTTAGGGTGCGCGGTGTTCATCCTGGCGGCAATCCCGATCGCCCTGTTCGTCGCCGTGAACACGTTCGGGTGGGAAAGCATCCATCTGGGGCTGATGACCATTCCGCGGCTTCCGGTCAAGGCGCGGTTTCAAAACATGGCGATCCTGTTTTCGCCGGATATTTTTAAGAGCCTTGGCGAAAACCTGAAATACATGTGGGATGTTCTATGGAAACAAACCGACGGGCTGATCTGGAACAGCATGACGCGCTACGGGTATGCGTATCCCGGCGCGGTTATGTTCGGGGGTGCGGGCTTTCTCGCCTATGTTTTTTACCTGCGCCGCCGCACCACGGGTCCGATTTGGATCCTGCCCATCTGGCTGGCGGCCGCTTTCGCAGTCGGGCTGGCGATGGAATCCAATATCAACCGGCTGAATCTCCTGTTCATCCCCATCCTTTTCATGATGGCGGCGTTATTGGATTTTCTGTTCCAGCGATTCAAGCTTGCCGCCTGGGCGGCGGTCGCCGGCTATCTGGGATTGGCGGTCCTGTTTGCCCGGGTCTACCTGGGCGGGCGGTATTCGGAGATGGCGAGTGAGGCATTCCTCGAGGGGTTTGTGCCGGCGCTGCAAAGCGCGAGCCGCTACCCGGACGCGCCGGTATGCGTGACGGATCAGGCGGAAGTCTCCTATGTGTACATACTGTGGGTCGAGCCGGACGATCCGCGCAACTACCTGTCGACGATCGAGTACTTCAGCCCGAACGCGCAATTCCGGAAGGCCAGAATATTCGACCGGTATACGTTCGGAATCCGGAACTGCGCGCCGGCGGAAAATGCAATTTACATCCTGACATCCGAAACGCCGCCGGCCGGGGATGTGAAATACCGGATCGAAACCTACGCCGCGTTTACCATATATATTCCTGAAGGATTGGTTCCCAAACCGGAGGATTGAACGCTCCTCTCCCCCTCACCCGGCCTTCGGCCACCCTCTCCCAGCTTGTCAGTAAACTTAGATTTTGCCAAGATCGTGCAATTATTTAGTTAAGTTTCAGGCGAGGGAACAGACTCCCTTCTCCCAGCCGCTGTTGCTTAACCGGGGGAAAGCCATTCTTGATTTTGAATCGTTATTAACGGACTGGCTGGGAGAAGGGCAGGGAATGAGGGAGGAGGGGCGGAATATCATATAATTGGAACGTGCCCGTCCTCGATGCCAACACGGTCGATTTCACCTCGAGCAGCCCGGAGCAAACCCAGCGGATGGGGGCGCGGCTGGGGGAGATCCTGCGCCCCGGCGACCTGATCTGCCTGCATGGCGACCTTGGGACCGGCAAGACCACCCTGGTGCAGGGCGTGGCCCGCGGCTGGGGCTCGGCCCGGGCGGCGCGCAGCCCCTCGTTCGTCCTGGTGCACGAATACAAACGCGCCGACGGAAAGGTGTTGTATCATCTGGACGCCTTCCGCTTGAGCCCCGGAGAGCGGCCGGGGTTGGAGATCGACGCCGCCCTGGACCATGGCGCGATGGTGGTGGAATGGCCGGAACGGATCGGAGAGATGCTCGAACGGGACCGAGTTCAAGTGGAGATGCGGTGGATCGATGACACCCGAAGGAACCTACGCTTCGAAGGTAAAGGCGCGCGGCCGGAAGAAATCCTCCGAGACTTTCGGAAGCTGGCTTTCGGAAGCTGAGTGGATTCTGGCGGTCGATACCGCGACCGACACGCTTGCCCTGGCGCTTTTCGACGGGCAGCGGGTCGCGGCCGAAACCGCCTGGCCGGCGCAGATGCACCACACGGTCGAGCTCGCGCCCGCGGTGGAGGAACTCTTGCGCCGGACGGGCGTGAAGCCGGAGGATATCCGCGCGGTGGGCGTGGCGCAGGGGCCGGGCTCCTACACCGCGCTGCGAATCGGAATGGCGTTCGCCGCCGGTTTTGCCGTGCCGCACAACCTGCCGGTTTACGGCATCCCCACCTTCGAGATCCTCGTCCGGGCTCAGCCGGCGACGGAAAAAGATCTGGTCGCGGTCCTGCGCGCCGGGCGCGGGCGGATCGCCTGGTGCGCGTATAAGGCGACGGCGGGCAAGTGGAAGGCGGCGGGCGAGGCGCGGGTTTCCACCTGGGAGGAACTGGCCGCCGAAGCCCCGAAGCGGGCGCGGATCTGCGGGGAGATCGACCGCTCCGGAAAAGCAGCGCTGGCCAAACGCCGGGATCTGAAACTCGCCCCTCCGCACCGCAATGCGCGGCGGGCAGGCGTGCTGGCGGAGATGACCGGCGAGCATATGCGCGACCCGGAAACGCGGCCGATGATGCTCCAGCCGATTTATCTGGATTCGATTCCAAAGAAATGATTTTCGTAAAGATGAAGGCTTCTCTATCTGAAAGAAAGAATGCGATCTCTTTTCTCTCCCTCATCCGGCCTTCGGCCACCTTCTCCCAGCAATGCTGGGAGAAGGGAAGAGAGGAGATCCTTCTCCCGGCGTCAGCCGGGAGAAGGTGGCCGCACCCTCGGTGATCTTCCGAGGGAAGGCCGGATGAGGGAGTGGATTTAATGAAGTCGGAATCTTCGCTGGCCGAGCTGGCCGGGGAGTTCCTCGTCCGGGAGATGCAGCCGGAGGATATTCCCGCGGTGATGGAGATCGACCAGGACGCGTTCCCCAACCCCTGGCCGGAGAACACTTACCGCTACGAACTGCAGAAAAACAAAGCCTCCCATTTGCTGGTGATCCAAACCCGGGAACCGCCGGCGGTGGTCGGTGTGGGCGGTTACTGGCTGATCGTCGACGAGGCGCACATCTCGACCTTCGCCGTCCGGCCGGCCTGGCGCCACCGCGGGGTGGGCAAGGTGCTGCTGGCGGCGTTGTTGCGCCAGGCCGCGTCGCTCGGGGCGGTGAGCGCGACGCTTGAAGTCCGGGCGGGGAACGCGGCGGCCCATGCGCTGTACGCGGGATTCGGGTTCCGCCCGGTGGGGCTCCGCAAAGGGTATTACAAAAACAACGGGGAAGACGCCGTGCTGATGACGGCCGAACGAATCAACGGCAGCGGCTCCCCGCCTCAGGAGGATGGGAAATGAAGATTCTGATCACCGGCGGCGCCGGGTTCATCGGAACGCACCTGACCAAGCACTTTTCCGGGCGCGGCGACAAGGTGGCGGTGTTCGACAACCTTTCACGGCGCGGGAGCGTCCCCAACCTGCTCTGGCTCCAGAAGAATGTGCCGGGGCTTGAATTCATCCACGGGGACGTCCGCGATGCGTCCGCAATCGAGCGCGCCGCGCAGGGCCGCGAGGCGGTCTTTCACCTCGCCGCCCAGGTGGCGGTGACGACATCGGTTGCCAACCCGCGCGATGATTTCAAGATCAACGCGCTCGGCACCTTCAACGTGCTCGAGGCGGCGCGGGCTTCGGGGCTGAACCCGATCGTCATTTACAGCTCGACCAACAAGGTCTACGGGGGGATGGAGGAAGCCAAGGTGGTCGAGGGGCCGGACCGCTACTCGCTCGCGGAGCTGCCGCTTGGGGTGGCGGAGACCTGGCCGCTGGATTTTCATTCACCCTACGGGTGCTCCAAGGGCGCCGGGGATCAGTACGTCCGCGATTACGCGCGCATCTATGGCCTGCCGACGGTCGTCTTCCGCCAGTCGGCGATCTACGGCGAACGGCAATTCGGGGTCGAGGACCAGGGCTGGCTGGCGCATTTCGTCATCTGCGCGACCCTCGGCCGGCCGATCACCATCTATGGCGACGGGAAGCAGGTGCGCGACATGCTTTACGTCGGGGATCTGGCGCGCGCGTTCGAACGCGCGGTGGATAGAATCGCGGCCGTGAAGGGGCAGGTATTCAACATCGGCGGCGGGCCCGGCTTCACGCTGACGATCTGGTCCGAGACCGGACCGATGCTCGAGGCGCTTGGCGGCCGCAAGCTGCCGGTCCTATACGGGAAGTGGCGCCCGGGCGACCAGCGCATTTTCGTCAGCGACGTCCGCAAGGCGGAGCGCGAACTCGGGTGGAAGCCGGAAGTGGCACCGAAAGAAGGAGTCGCCCGTCTGTGGGCCTGGGCGCAGGAAAACAAAGAGCAACTGGTGTAAGATAAGAAAAAATATCTCACCGCCAAGACGGAAAGGGCGCAAAAGTTTTTTATAAAATAATTCTTCGCGAGCTTTGCGCCTTCGCGGTGAGAATTGGTTTTTGGAGGTATTGCATGACGGCAATCGAAGAACTGGCGAAGATCGCGAAGGAAGTCTCGGGATGCACGCTGTGCGGCCTGCACTCCTCGCGCAAGAACGCGGTGCCCGGCGAGGGCCCGGCGGATTCCTCGCTCCTGTTCATCGGCGAAGGCCCCGGATTCCATGAAAACGAGCAGGGGCGCCCGTTCGTCGGGGCGGCCGGCAAGTTCCTTGGAGAACTTCTGGCGAGCATCCAACTGCGCCGCGAAGAGGTCTTCATCTGCAACGTGGTCAAGTGCCGCCCGCCGGGCAACCGCGATCCGCAGCCGGATGAGATCGAAGCCTGCCGCGCGTACCTCGACCGGCAAATCGCCGCCATCCAGCCCAAGGTGATCGTCACCCTGGGCCGGTTTTCGATGGCCCGCTACTTCGGCACATCCAAGATAAGTTCCGTCCACGGCCAAGCCAAAACCGTCGACGGCCGGCTGGTGGTGGCGATGTTCCATCCCGCCGCGGCGCTGCATCAGCCGGATCTCAAGCAGACGATTAAGGACGATTTTCAAAAACTGCCGGCCCTGATCGAACAGGTGCGCAAGTCGGCTCTTGCCGCATCCACGCCTCCTCCGCCGGATGCAACACAGTTAGCGATGTTCTGATAAACGAGGATATTCATGCTGCCGGTGTTGATCGAATGGATCGGTGTGCTATTAGCGTATTGGCTGCCCGGCGCCGCGCTGGCGAGCCTGATCGAGTGGCGCGGGTTCGGGCGTCTGACCCGCTGGCTTGCGCCCTTCGCGTTGTCGATCGCCGTCACGCCCGTCCTGCTGGTCCTTCCCACCCTATTCAGCGCTTACCGGCCGAACCTTTGGGTGCTGGCGATCTTTTCGGCGGCGCTGTTCCTGGCCGGCGGGATTCTCGCCCGCCTGGGGAAGCGCCCGGTGCTTGCGATCCGCAACCGCGCGAAGAGCCTGCCGTCCGCGCGCGAGACCGTTTTGGGTGCGGTCTTCGTCATCCTGGTAACGGGAATGGCAATTCTCCCGCGCATTCACATGCTCCTGTATGGCGCGGAGATCGGCACGGCCAACCTCACCGACACCTACTGGCACCTCGCGGAAACGACCGCGATCGCCCGCGCCGGAATCCCCCCGCGCCATTATCTCTTCCCGGATCTGCCGCTGCTCTACTACTATTGGTCGTGGATCTATCCGGCGGTTCTCGGCGGGCTGCCCACGCTCGGGGGATCCCTTCTCCGGCTCCTGAACGTACATACCGCGGTCAATCTCCTGGTATTCCTGGGCGTGCTGAATGCCTTCCTGCGGATGAACGTGAACGCTCCGAAAACCCGCGGATTTGCGATGGTGTTCCTTACGCTGGCGGGCGGATTCGATTTCTTCACCGGACCGAGCCTGCTTTCGCATGAGTGGTGGCAGAACTTCTCCCCGGCTCTGGTCTCGGAGGTCCAGATCCCGGCGCTGCTCACGAATTTCGTCACCGAACCGCAGCACATGGCCGGAGCGACCGCATTCCTTCTGCTATTAATCCTGTGGCGGAATATCCGCGGCAACCTGTTCGTCCGCGGAATACTGGCGGTGGTGGCCGCGGCGTTCATGTTCGGGACAAGCGCTTTCGTCTTCATCTCAACGGCCATCGCCGTGCTGATTTGGGCATTCCTCCACCGCCGGGCGCTTCTGCATCGGCGCGCGGTTCTTCCCGTACTCGGGCTGGCGGCGCTGTTCCTGGCGCTCACCGGATCGCAGCTTGTGCTGTTTCTTTCTCAGGGCGCCACCGTGCGCTGGGGGGAATTCCGCGCCGTCATCGTCGAGGCGGCGACGGGAACCACCTACGCCCGGGGCGTCGTCCTGGATCAGATTCTCACGCTGCTGGCCTTCCCGATAGTCTCGGGGATAATCCTCCTGATTGAAATCGGGCTGCCGTTCGCGCTCTATGCCGCATGGTTTTTCCGTCATCTCGGGCGGAGCCTTCCCCGCTGGCAGAGTTTTCTCGCCTGGTACCCCATGGTTTATATCCCGATCGCCTTTCTCTTCCAACATACGAATTTCGCGCTGCGCGGGATGATCCCGGTCCAGATCGTGATCGTCCTGGGCGCCGTGCAGGCGCTGGATGCGGTCGGCCGCAGGTCCTGGACCAGGTTCCAGACCGCGGTGCTGCGATACGGTTTCGCGGTGCTCGTGCTCGCGCAGGTGCTTTCGGCCGCCGAGGAGTGGTGGGGCTTTGCGCGCCGGGGACTGGGAGAGGCTTTGCGGCTTGAGAAAGGGTGGATCGCACTGCCGATCCCGACCGACCGGGCTTTTTCGGACGAGGATACGCATCTCATTCCACCGATGCCCGGGCTTCCCGGGAAACTGCAATACATCTATTGGGTGAACATCAACACCCCCACCGATGCGCTTTTCGTCGAAATCGGGCTGCCAGAGGATTCCAACAAGCAGCACCTTCTGGAACGGATGCGCTTTGTGGATCCGGCAGAATTGGAGCACGTCCTGCATTCCGTGCGCGACCTTAATATCCTCGATCCGCAAAAGCTCGAGGCGTGGTGGCGGGGGCTGGGCGGGGGCACGGTCCTGGAAAAAGCGCTGCGGACGGATTACGTCCTGCGGTATCATGTGCCGGTGTACGTCATCGTCCATAACGGCGTACGGACCGGCCTCGGCGAACCGGTTTACCGGGACGAATATGTATCGATCTATCTTCTTTCCCCGGGCCGATAGAAAAACGGAGAGAAAAACCTTGGCACCCAAAAAAGCGCTCATCACCGGGATCACCGGTCAGGACGGGTCGTACCTGGCGGAATTCCTGATCCAGAAGGGCTACGAAGTCCACGGATTGATCCGCCGGTCCAGCACGCTGCATACCGACCGGATCGACCATCTGTATCAGGATCCGCACGTCAACGGCGTAAAACTCTTCCTGCATTACGGCGATCTCTCGGATTCCACCAACCTTTCGAAACTGCTCCACCAGCTCAAGCCGGATGAAGTCTACAACCTGGCCGCGCAGAGTCACGTAAAAGTCAGCTTTGACATGCCGGAATACACCGGGGATATCACCGGCATAGGGACCGTCCGCCTGCTGGATGCGATTCATGAGATGGGACTGGGATGCCGGTTTTACCAGGCTTCGAGCAGTGAAATGTACGGGAAGGTGCGTGAAATCCCGCAAAAAGAAACCACGCCCTTCCATCCGCGCAGCCCGTATGCCTGCGCCAAGGTATATGCCTTCTGGACGACCGTCAACTACCGCGAGGCGTACGGCATATTCGCCTGCAACGGGATCCTCTTCAACCACGAGAGCCCGCGGCGCGGGGAGACTTTCGTCACGCGGAAAATCACCCGGGCGATTGCCTTTATCGAAGCCGGCCTTCAGGAAAAGCTGTATTTGGGCAACCTGGATTCCAGCCGCGACTGGGGATACGCGCCGGAGTACGTCGAAGCGATGTGGAAGATGCTGCAGCAGGACGAGCCGGAGGATTTCGTCATCGCCACCGGGGAAACCCATACCGTGCGCGAATTCCTGGATGAGGCCTTCGCCTATGCCAACCTCGACCCGAAAAAAATCGTCGAGACCGATCCGCGTTACTTCCGGCCCAGCGAGGTGGATTACCTGATCGGGGATTCCTCCAAGGCCAAGACAAAAATCGGCTGGGCCCCAAAAACGACTTTCCGCGAATTGGTTCGGATCATGGTCGACGCCGACCGCGAAATCCTGCGCCGGAAGATGGCGGGCGGCAAAGACGCGGCGAAATAAATCCGCCATGACTCAAGGCATCCTGCTATTCCTGGCGTTTCTCGTCGTACTTTGCTTTCCCTCCGCCAACCTGCAAATATTTGACGGGCTCCCCATAAGCCGGCTTCCCGAGTTCGCGGTGCTGGCGCTGGCGGCGCCCTTTTTATTGTTCCGGGAGCTGCGCGTCCGGCAGGCGGACTTCTGGAAGCGGTGGAAAATCCGGCCAGCCTGGCTGTGGGCGTCTCTCGCGGCGGTGTGCGTCATAAAGATCGCGCTGTTGGCGTCCGGAGGGCATTCCGGATTTGCAGGGTGTTACCGCTCGGAAGCCGAGCCGACCGCCACCACCCATGAGGACCTGCCCTACCGGGAGTGCGAGCGATCGTACGAAAACCTGTTCGACCGCTTTTCCGCGACCCGTCAGGATGAGACGATCTGGTTCGGGCAGGATGGCTGGAACCTCGTCTTCCTTAATACCAACCGCTACAACTATTACGAATGGGAGCCGGGCAATATCCTCCGGCCGCGGATCCCGATCACGGCAAGCTGGAGCGGGAATCCGGATATTGCCCCGGGAACGCCGATCCGGATCGAATACGCCGGGGAGGGATCGGTCGTCTGGGGCGATGTCCGCGTCGCGCTGCCCCCGGCGTATGCGCAAAAGGCTGTGGTGGATATCCATCCGCCGTCGGCGGAAGCCGAGCTTGAGATCGAGTATTCCTTCGATGACGGTTCGCGCAGCGGCCAGGACGCGGATGCCTGGGGGCCGAGAGCGACCTTCAAGGTCGCCGCGATCGAAAACGGGAACGCGGTTCCGCTCTTTGCGCGCAGCGCCGGCGCATGGCGGATCCTCGCAATGCTGGGGGATGCATGGATCGTTCTATGGATTGTGGCGTGCCTGCCCGCCTTCTGGCAATCCATGCGGCGGGACCTGGTCGGATTGATCGCGTTTGCCGCGGGCATGGTCCTGTTCAGCTTCATCCCGGCGGCGCCTGTGGTCCGCGGGATCGGATTAACGCTCGTGCTGGCGGCGATCTTCGCCGCGCACGTCATCGGCCGCCCGTTCCGGAGTATCAGCGTGTATTTCATGGCTGTGGCCGCCGGGTTCGCCATCCTGCGGGTGTGGTCTTCCGGCGCCGGGACGGTCCTGCTGCGCTCGGCCGGCAACGATCCTTTGACGTACGAATCCCAGGCCTATTCGATCTTGGCGACGTCCTCACTCCGCGGCGGTGAATCGGTGTTCTGGGCCATCCCGGCCTATCGGTACATCAAATTCCTTGAGCACGCGTTGTTCGGGGATGGAAATTTACTCTACGCAGCCGTCCAACTTGCCATATACTTTGGCGGTGTGTTTTGGCTGTTCCGCGGTTGGCTAGGCCGGGCGCTGCCGGTTCTTCGCCGCGCCCTGCTTGTCGGATTGGGATGCGCGCTGGTCCTGTTCGGCGGATATTATGTGTCCGGCATCATCCGAGAGGGATTGTCGGAGTATGGCGCATGGGTCCTTCTGCTTTGGGCGCTTCCCGGCCTTTACGGAGCGCCGGGTGCCGCGGGCATCCTCGCCGGAGCGGCTTCGCTTGCGGTTGCGTATACAATCCGTCCGAATCTGCTTCCCGGTATTCTTTGGGTTTTAATCCTCACGGCCTCCGGATTCTGGAAAAAGCACGCCAGGACGATTCTGCTTGCCTCAGTTTTGGCCCTCGGGATCGCCTTGCTTCCCCTGGCGCACAATGTGATCTACGGCGGGCAATGGGTGCTCTCCACAAATTCCGGTGCAACCCCGGCGAATTTCGTTTTGCCTCCCTCGACCTGGTTGGCCTTCCTGCGCGGGGACGGCGCCGCAGCGGCAGCGGTGCGCGAGCAGATGGGCATGCTTGTTCTCCTGACGGAGGTGCCGGATTCCATGTTGCCGGTCCTGGCCTTGATGGGTTTGTTCTTCATCGGATGGCTGGCGGCTGTGGGAATTTCGATCGCGCACCGGAAAGCAGTCAACCTCTTCTGGCTGGCGTTGCCGCTGGTTTTTCTTTCCGTCCACTTCTTTTATGATGCGATCACATATTATCCCCGGCATATCGTCGCCGCCTATTTATGCATGGCGATATCTGCGGTTTTGGTCCTGATTCGGGAAACACCGGCCGCCCTGTCTGTGGCTGTGGCGGATGGTGCGGTAGAATTGCCCCGCAGCTAAACGAACGGGAGATTCCCCCATGGATTGGAAAAACACGCGCTTTTTAGTCACCGGCGGGGCCGGTTTCCTCGGGTCGTTCGTAATGGAACAACTTAAGGCGAAGGGGGCCGAGGCGGTCACTGCGCCCACGATCGATGATGTCGACCTGACCGATACGCTTTCGGTCCGGCGGTTGATGGCGGAAGCCAAACCCGAGGTGATCATCCATCTGGCGGCGCGGGTGGCCGGGATCGGCGCCAATCAGAAATTCCCCGCGGAGTTTTTCTACGAAAATCTGATGATGGGGACCAACATCCTCCATGAGGCGTATACGGCGGGGGTAAAGAAGGTCGTCGCCATCGGAACCGTCTGTTCTTACCCCAAGGAGCCGAAAAGCATCCCGTTCAAGGAAGACGAAGTGTGGGACGGCTATCCGGAGGAGACGAACGCGGCTTACGGGCTTTCCAAGAAGATGCTGCTGGTGCAATCGCATGCCTACCGGCAGCAATACGGGTTCAACTCCGTGGTGCTCATGCCGGTCAACCTTTACGGACCGCGGGATAATTTCAACCTGGAAACTTCGCATGTCATCCCGGCCTTCATTATTAAATGCCTTGCGGCAAAGGAGTCCGGGAAGGGAGAGGTCGTCATGTGGGGCGATGGAAGCCCGACCCGCGAGTTCCTCTACATCGAGGATGCCGCCCGCGGGATCCTGATGGCGGTCGAGCGGTATGACGAGGATCTACCGGTGAATTTGGGATCCGGCCAGGAGATCCGCATCCGGGATCTGGTTGACAAGATGGCGAGGATCCTCGGATACTCCGGCAAAATCATTTGGGATATGAGCAAACCGAACGGACAGCCGCGCCGCCTGCTCGACGTTTCCCGGGCGAAGGAGAAGTTCGGTTTCACCGCGGATGTCTCCCTTGACGAAGGCTTGCGCCGGACGATCGAATGGTTCCTCGCCAAGCGAAGCAAGCGGACCGGCGCGTGATGGAAGTGGAGCGCCCGCAGCCGCCGGCCGTCACCCGCATCCGCGCCCGCACCGGCTGGGAAGCGTTGAACCTGCGCGAGATGTGGGAGCGCCGCGAACTGCTGTGGTTCCTCGCCTGGCGGGATGTCCGGGTCCGGTACAAGCAGACCATCCTCGGAGTCGGCTGGGCGATCCTCCAGCCGCTGATGCAGATGGTGGTTTTTTCGATCGTGTTCGGGGAGTGGCTGAAGGTCCCGACCGACAACAACATCCCCTACCCGGTCTTTTCCTCGGCCGCCGTGGTTCCCTGGGCATTGTTCGGATCGGTGCTTGCCTCCACCGCCACCAGCCTGACATCCAACGCGGGCATCCTCAACAAGGTGTATTTTCCGCGCCTGTTGATCCCGCTGGCCGGCGCCGCCGCGCGCCTGGTGGATTTCGGCGTGGCGTTCGCGATCCTGCTCGGGATGATTTTTTTATTCGGCATCAGCCTGACGCCCGGCATTCTCCTGCTCCCGCTCTTCCTGCTGCTGCTGCTGGTGACAGCGCTAGGATTCGGATTGTGGCTCGGGGCAATCAACGTTTACATCCGCGATATCCAGATGCTCGTTCCGTTCCTGATCACGCTCTGGTCCTATGCCTCGCCGGTTATTTATTCCGCCCAGTCGATCCCGCCCGCCTGGCGGATGGTGTACGCGCTTAACCCGATGGCCGGCGTCCTCTCGGGTTTCCGCTGGTGCCTTTTGGGAACCCCCCCGCCGGGGCCGGAAATCTGGCCTTCGATCGTCGTCGCGATTGTGGTTTTTTTCACCGGCATGATGATGTTCCTGCGGGTGCAGCGCACCATGGTGGATATACTGTGAACGGAACCCCGATTGCCATCTCGATTAACGGATTGGGGAAGCGATACCGACTCGGCTCCTACCTGCCGACGGGCGGCACGCTGCGCGGCTGGCTCAGCGACCGGCTGAGCACGGGCGCGCGCCCGGCGGCGCGGGAAAAAGGCGCGCGCTACATCTGGGCGATCAAGGACCTGACCCTCGACGTGCCGGCGGGTTCGGTGATCGGGATCATCGGCCGCAACGGGGTCGGGAAGAGCACGCTCCTGAAAATCCTTTCGCGCATCACCGATCCGACCGAGGGAAGCGCCGAACTGTACGGCAAGGTCGCTTCGCTGCTCGAAGTGGGGACCGGGTTCCACGGGGAACTGACCGGGCGGGAAAACATCTACCTCAACGGCGCAATCTCCGGGATGACGCGCGCCGAGGTGGACCGCCGCTTCGACGAGATTGTCGCCTTCTCCGAGCTCGAACAGTTCCTCGACACGCCGGTCAAGCGCTATTCGAGCGGGATGTACGTCCGGCTGGGGTTCGCCGTCGCGGCCCACCTCGACCCGGGCATCCTGCTGGTGGATGAAGTCCTGGCGGTGGGCGATCTTTCCTTCCAGCGCCGCTGCCTGAACCGGATGAACGACGTCGCCCAGACCGGACGGACCGTGATCTTCGTCAGCCACCAGATGACCGCCATCCGCCGGCTGTGCACCCGGACGATCTGGCTGGAAGCCGGGCGGATCAAGGATTTCGGCCCAACCGGGGAAGTGGTGGCGCGCTACGAAAGCGAATCGCTCGGGGGCGCCGCTCCCGGCGGCAGCGGATCGCACGAGGGCGTGACCTACAAAGCCCGCTACCTGTCGTGGACGCGGGACGGGACCCCCGCCGGGGAAGCGCACATCGTCTCCGAACTCGCGCCGGTCGCCTTCCGGCTCGTCCTGGACGTGCGCGAACGCATCGCCGCCGGATACGGCGGGATAGAGATCTTCGATCCGGAGGGCAAGCTGATCTGGTCCGGCGCGTCGTACGACGGCGGCCGCGGCGATCTGGCGCTCGAACCGGGGAAGCATGCCCTGATCTATTCCCTGCCGATGCTGCCGCTTAAACCCGGCGCGTATAAACTGCACGCGTCTTTTTACGAGCGCGAGGGGCGCAAGCTGCTCGACGATTGGTGGGCCAGCCCGGAGTTGATCCTGTCGCTTCCGCCTTCCTCGCATCCGGACGACGAGTGGCAGGGAATTCTCAACCTGCCGTGCGGTTTGCGCGTCGAACGGGAATAACCATGCGCCTGAAATCGCTGTTCCGCCGCGTGCCCCCGTTCCTGCGGACGGTCCGCATGGCTTTCCGCAGCCGGGCGGTGATCCTGCTCTATCACCGGGTTGCCGCGCCGCCGGCTGATCCGCTGCGGTTGTGCACATCCCCCGCGCATTGCGCCGAACATCTCGCTGTCATCCGAAGGGATTACACTCCCATCAGCCTGGCGGACCTTGCCGCGGCGCATGCCGCGGGCCGGATCTCCGACCGGGCGGTGGCAATAACGTTTGACGACGGATATGCGGACAACCTCACCGCCGCCGCGCCGCTCCTGCGCCGCTACGGAGCGCGGGCGACGGTGTTCGTCGCCGGCGCGTGCCTGGAGGGCAAGCCGTTTTTCTATGATGAGCTCGAGGAGATCCTCCTGCTTGCTCCGCGGCTGCCGAAAAAACTGCGCTTGAGGATCGGCGATTCCGCGTATGAATGGGATCTGGGCGATTGGGCCCGGCGGCCGAAAATGCCGGACGGAAATTATTGGACGTGGAATATGGAGAGCCCGGTCGATCCGACTCCGCGCCACCGCTGCTTCCGCGAGTTGTTCGGTCTGCTGCGCGGCGCGGCGCCCGCGACCCGCGGCCGCGCGATCTCGGCGCTGCGTAAAGCAGCCGGAGTCCGCATGGATATGCGCAGCGCCGGGCGCTGGATGACCAGGGCGGAGATCCGCGAGGCGGCGAAGGAAGGGACGCTCGAGTTCGGCGCCCACACCCGCAACCACCCGGTGTTAAATAAATTGGCGCCCGACGCTCAACGGGAAGAGATTGTCTCCGGAAAACAGATGCTGGAATCGGCGGCGGGTGTGCCGGTGGGCGCCTTCGCCTACCCGTACGGGTCCCCGTGGGATGTTAGCCTCACGACCGTGCTTCTCACGCGCGAGGCGGGATTCTCCGCGGCCTGCGCCAACACCCCCGCGCCGGTTGATGCGGAGAGCGACCTTTTCTGGCTGCCGCGCTGCCTGGTGCGGGATTGGAGCGGGGAGGAATTTGCCGGGCGCCTTCGCGCGTTCTTCGAACCGCGGGCGGATATTCCGCCCCAAGGGTGAGCGATGCGGACCGTTCAGAATATTCGAGCGCGCATAACGAATGATCCCGCCGAAGCGGCGGCCGTCCTGCTCGCCGCGCTGGTCTTTCTGGCGGTCGCGGTCTACGCTTTCGGATCCGATATCCGCGAGCTGGCCTGCAACCGCCTGCAGGACGACTCTTTCTATTATCTGCAGCCGGCCTGGAATTTCTCGCGCGGCGGCAGCTTCACCTTCGACGGCGAGCATCCCACTTATGGCTTCCAGCCGCTTTGGATGATCGTGCTGGCCGTGCTCGCCCGGCTCTCCCCGGATAAGATTTTCTTTCTGCGCGCGAGTGTGGCGCTGGGCGGTTTGTTCTTCAGCCTGACGGGGTGGTTGCTGTACCACCTCGCGAAAAGCTGGACCTCCGGTTGGCGGGCGGTGATCGCGCCGGTGTTGTGGACCGCAAATCTTTCGCTCCTGGGCGTGTACATCACCGGTAAAGAGAACGCGCTGTATGCCTTTCTGCTGGTCTTCGCGTGCATCCGGATCGTCCGTCGGATGACGGCCCCCGTGAAAGGAGCCTGGCTGGACGGCCTCCTGCTGGGATTGCTGGTATTGAGCCGGCTCAACGCGTTGATCCCGGCGATTTTGTTGCTGGCGGTGCTGGCAATCTGGGGCGCGGGATCGCGCGCCGAGCGCGCCCGAAGCATGCTGACGGTGGGCGCCGGAATGCTCGCGGTCATCGCCGTCTGGTGCTTTTATGCCCAGATATCCTTCGGCGCGATATTCCCCAACAGCGGCACGGCCAAACTGTTCGGCGCGAATGCGGCGCTGGCGCTCTTCCTGGAAAACCACCTGCCGTTCCTGCCCAAAGCGTGGATCGAGGCGATCGTTCCGCAGGCGGAACGAGTCCTGCTGGCGCGGCCGGATTTGCTTATCCAGCCGACCAAAGAGCTCGGGTTTTCCTATTTGGCCGGGCTGTTGCCCGAGTTGGCGTATGGATCGTGGGCGAATTTTTTCTCATTTCTCGGGCCGCTGGATTTCCGGATCAAGGTTTTAGCGCTGGCGGCGCTGGGGTTTGGGGCAGCGGGCCGGGTTTTGCTACAATTGCGGTCTTCGGCGCGGGCCGGCGCTGCGATCCTGGGGGTGATTTTGCTTTCGGCGGCAGGCAACTCGCTGCTCAACGGACTGCTGATGCCGGAATACCTGTTGTGGGGAATCTGGTACGCCGTCCCCGAGACGCTGGCGCTGGTCCTGGCGGTAGCGTATCTGCTGGATTGGCCGCTGGGGGCGATCGCCCGGCTGAAGGCGCCCATTGGAAAAATTCTCCGCGTGGCCGCTGCCGCAGCAGCCGTGGTTCTGGCGGTCGCCGGGCTTGGGCTGGTGTGGGTAAACCTAATGCCCCGTGAATACACGGTCGCGCCGGACGGCACTCAGCAGGAAGCCTATGATGCAACCGTCTGGATGAACGAGAGTCTCCCGCGGGGCGCGCGGGTCGGTTCCTTCAGCGCCGGGCTGCTCGGCTACTTCGGGCGCGCCTACACGGTGATCAACCTCGACGGGCTGGCCAACACGCCGCAGTTCGCCTCCACCGAGCTGGTCGGGCATCTGCTGTATGTGCGCGGCCTGGCCGCGGAAGATCCGCTGCGCGCCTATCTGGCGCGGGAGAACATCATCTTTCTGGCCAACGTCGATACGGTCGAGCGGATCGCGCGCGGGGAGTATCTCGGGTTGGTGGAGCCCGGCGCCGGCGTTTTGTTGTATCAGGGAGACTATGCGATCTTCTGGGGCCCGGTCGAACCGGAGCGCAGGATGATCGTCGTTCGAATGGATGAGGCATGAAACAAGAAGAGATCTTTCGCGAAAAGAACATCACCCAGGTGCGGGATTACTGGAATGCGCGGCCCTGCAACATCCGCCATTCGCCGCAGGCGGTCGGCACCCGTGAATATTTCGACGAGGTCGAGGCGCGGAAATATCTGGTCGAGCCGCACATCCCCGCCTTCGCCGAGTTCCCGCGCTGGGCTGGAAAGCGTGTGCTCGAGATCGGCTGCGGGATCGGGACCGACACGATCAACTTCGCGCGCGCCGGTGCCCGGGTGACCGCGGTCGAC
>CAZYSF010000434.1:0-2332 GCA_964649635.1 uncultured Anaerolineales bacterium
GGAAGCGAGAGCGCCGGGATCGGGATCGTAGCGGGCGGTTGAAATACCGGAGCGGCGGCAGCAGGCTCAATGACCGGAGCCGCGGCTGCGGTTATAACTTCTGCCGCCGTTGCGGGAGGCGGCGGGGGCGGAACCCCAGCCGCCATCCTCGGGGCGGCCGGTTCGGGAGCGGACTCAGGAGCCGGCGGTGCCAAGGGTTCGGCCGGTTTCTCAAACACCGTAAGCTCGGGTTCGATTGCCGGAGCCGGCGCGGGAATTTCCGGAGCGGCGTTGGCCGAAAGGAACGCTGGAAGTCCTGGTTCCAGATCGGGTTTGACGGGTGCCGTCTCCTCTTCGAGGATGAACGGGGTTACCGGCGGCGCTTGCGAAATGGATCCCGATGGCGGCACGGCCTCAGGGGCGGGGGAGGACAGCGCGAATTCCTCCAACGGCGCCATATTCGCCGGCGCGGGGAACGGCTCGATCTCGGGCGCGGGCAGATCAACTACGGATTTCGACGGAGGAACGATCTGCTCCCGATCGGATATCTTTCTCAATGAAGGCGCGATGGACGGCAGGAGCTCTTCCAGCGAAGGCCTGCGGATATGTTTATCCGGGGCGACCGAGCCGGATTCCAACAGACTGGTGATGCTCGGCATGGGCCGCTTTTCGGGAAGCGGTTTGGTGGGTTTTTTCTTGGCCGGGGCGGTTGTTTCCGCCGTCATCGGCCGGGTGATCCGCTTCTTCGGCGTGACCGCAGGCGTCTCCTCAAAGCGGGTTACCCCGGTGGAAACCAGGGGCCTGGCAAGACGCTTCTTGAGCGGAGGCGCCGCGGGAGTCTCCAATATTGTGGCGCCGGCGGTGGTCGCGAAGGGTTTGGTGACGCGTTTTTTTAACGGCGCGACTTCGGGCGCCTTCGCCGTGATCGGCGCGGCTGCCGGGGCAACGGGTTTGGTGGGCCGCTTTTTCGCGGGGGCTGGAGCGGGTTCGGCTGCAACCGGCACCGGGGTAACGGGTCTGGTGATCCGTTTCCTTGGAGCGGCGATTTCAACCGCAGGGGTCATAACCGCAGGCGGTTTGGCGGTCCGTTTTTTCGGGATTTCGGCTGCGGGAATTTCCTCCACCTTCGGAAATGCGACAACCGGTATTGCGATCCGGCGTTTTGGAGCGGGAACGGGGGCGGGTTCTGGAAGCACAGCCGCCGTTCTGACGACCCGTTTCGTCCGAGGGGCGGGGGGAGCCGCTTCCGCAAGCCGTCCGGGTTTGGGCTGCCATAATTCGGGGGCCGGTGCCGCGACCGCTTTGGCGGGCTTGCGGGGGAGCGTCACTTTCTGCGCGCCGGCGATGGCAGCCGGCAGATCCTGTCCGACGGCTGCAGGAGCCGGTTGCTTTGCCGATGGCGCCCGGATTTTGGAAACAGGCGCGGTGATTCTTGAAGCCGGTTCCGAAGGCACAAGTGCCGCCGGAGCGGGGGCGCGCTTTACGGCCGGCTTGACCGCCGGAGCGGGCAATGCCGCCTCCGCCGACTTGCGGCTCCGGACCGCGGATGGCACGGGTGCGGCGGATTGCAGAACCTGAACGACGGCCCGGTAGGTCGAGGGTTGGCCTTCATCGTCCATCCTCGGCAGCGCATTCATCAGCAGCAGGATCATCGACCCGTTGCGGTGGTTGGCGGTTAAGAACAGGTTGTCGATCGGATCGCCCGAGTCCATGGCCGCCCGCAGCTTCTGGGCGGATTCCGGAAGCAGACCGCAGTCTTCCACCGGGCGCCCCTTGGCTTGCGAAGCCCGCAGCCCCAGGAGCGGGAAGATCTCATCCGAGCACCACAGGCTGTTGCCTTCGGTGTCGAATTCCCACACCCAGCCGCTGGGCGCGGCGGACGGTTCACCCGCCCGGCGCACCTTCCGTTCGGGCGCAGCCGGGATTTCGGGCTCCGAGACTCCCGCAAACAGGGTCTCAAGCTGGTTGAGCGATCGCTTGATGGACATATTCTTCCAACTCCTGAGCCAGGGCCCGGTACTGCTGAGCAGCCCGGCTTTCGGGGGCGTACTCGGTGATCGGCTTTCCGACCACCGGGCATTCGCGCAATTTGGTATCGTTCTCGATTGCGGTGGCAAAGACCGCACTCCCGAACGCGGACCGGATTTGTTCCTGCAGAGTCCGATGGACGCGGGTCTTGCCGAGCATCGTGATCATGACCCGGTAGCGCAGCGACGGATTGGACCGCTGGCGGATGTTGCGGATCAGGTCCAGCATCTCCCGCAACGAATGGGCGGAGAAAAATTCGCATTGGGTGGGAATGATCAACAGGTTCGAGGCGGTCAACGCGTTGATCGTCAACGCCCCCAGCGAC
>CAZYSF010000435.1:0-1781 GCA_964649635.1 uncultured Anaerolineales bacterium
CAGGCCCGGCGCGAGGGTCTTGGAAAAGGAGCCGCAGTAGATCACGTTGCCGGCTTTGTACCCGTCGGCGGTTTTGAGCCGGGCGGCGTCGAGCGCCATGAGCGGCGTCAGGGTTTCCCCCTCGAAGCGCAGCGCGCTGTAGGGGTCGTCCTCGATGATCGGGATCCCGTACTGGTCCGAGAGCGCGATCAGCGCCTCGCGCCGCTTCATGGAAAGCGTCACCCCGGCCGGGTTATGAAAGGTGGGGATGACGTACATGAAGCGCGGGCCGCTGCGGAAGGCCTCCGGCAGGAGGTCGGTTTGCAGGCCGTCGTTGTCGGTCGGCACGGTGGTGAAACGCGCGCCGAAAAGGCCGAATATCTGGAGCGCGCCGAGGAAGGTCGGGTCTTCCACCAGGACCCGCTCGGCGTTGTTGATCAGCAGCTTGCTGATCAGGTCAATCGATTGCTGGGTGCCGGTGGTGATCAGGATGTTCTCCGCCCCGAGCTTCATCCCGAACGTGTCCATCTGGCGCGCGATCATCTCCCGCAGCGGGGCGTACCCCTCGGAGTTGCTGTATTGGAGCGCCATCGCGCCGTTGGTCGTGAGAACTTTGTCGCAGGCGGCCTTGAACTCCCCGATCGGGAACACCTCCGGGGCCGGCAACCCGCCCCCGAACGAAATCACCTCCGGGTTGGCGGTTACTTTAAAGAGCTCGCGGATGGCGGAGGACTGGGTGGATTTCGCGTTCTGGGCGAAGCGGTGTTGCCAGGGGGTGGGCATGGGCGGTTACCTTTCTGCGGCTCACGGCGCCGGATATGGGATTGTTCGGTTGCGGGAAGCGGGCTAATTATAAACCGGAGGGGACGCATGCGCCCGGTGGATGCTGGACCCCGGCTAAGAACACGCCGGGGTGACGAGCGATCGTCATGCCGGCGTGTTCTTAGCCGGCATCCATTTCGGCAATAAAACCTATCAGGTCCGGGACACTTACCGCATCATCCTCGCCGCTATCCCGGCCATGAACTGGCGCGGCATCAGAGGGGCGAACGCGGCGATGGCGGCGTTGACCGGTCCGGCGACCACGCACGAGCGTTTGCGCAGCATCGCCCGCAGACCGATCCGCGCCACGTCGGCGCTGGTCATGGCGGTCAGGCGCTGGAAGGCGGTCATCTCCTGGCCGGCCACATCGAAAAATTCCGTGCGTGTGACGCCCGGGCACAGGACGGTGGCGCCCACCCCGTGTTGCCGCAGTTCGTGATGCAGCGCCTCGCCGAAATATAGCACGTAGGATTTGGCCGCCGCGTAGGCGGCGTACAGCGGCGTGGGCTGGAAGGCCCCGGTCGAAGCGACGAGCAGGATCCAGCCGGATTTGCGTTGAACCATATCGGCGGCAAACAGGCGGGTCAGATGGGTGAGGGCGACCACATCGAGATCGAGCATCGCCCGGCAGCGCTCCCAATTCGACCGCGCGAATTCCCCGTACAAGGCGTACCCGGCGTTGTTGATCAGTACATCAACGGCAAGGCCCTGTGCCTTAAGTTGATCGAACAATCTCCGGGGGGCATCGGCCGCGCACAAATCCATCGCGACCGTGTCCACTTTGACCGCGTGACGCTCAAAAATTTCTATCCGCAGCGCCTGCAGCTTTTCCGCCCGCCGCGCGACCAGGATGACCCGGCAGCCCATGGCCGCGAGCTGGCGGGCAAAATCCGCGCCCATGCCGCTCGAAGCGCCGGTGATGAGCGCGGTTTTGCCGCGAAGCAGTTCAATCGACATTATGAAATCTCCTAAAAAAAGTT
>CAZYSF010000436.1:0-6890 GCA_964649635.1 uncultured Anaerolineales bacterium
GGGGTTGTGAGCCGCCGGCAATCGAAAGGATTATCCCGGCGCTCCGCCATGGAAAACGGCCCGGCCCGCGCCACTCGGGCGGTCGATGCCACCGCGGTGATGTGGGAATTCTTCCAGGCGCACCCCAAGCCGTAAAAAGCGAAAAAAACCATTCTCACCGCAAAGATGCAAAGGGCGCAAAGAAATCTTTGAATATTCAAATACTTAGCGTTCTTTGCGGCTTTGCGGTTAATTTTTCCAAAGAATATCTCGTGTAGATTCGATACTCAGGAATTCTCCTCTATCGGTGTAAAATTACGGCCAGAGTATTGATGGCAACCAACAACCTCACCCCTTCAAGGCTATCCACCTTCGAGCTGTTCGCCGAACTGCCCGCGGAAGAAATCGCCGCGTTCGAATCGGCCACGGAGGAAAAGCGCCTCCCGAAAGGGAAGGACGTCTTCCGCGAGGGCGAAAAAGCCCGGTACGCCTACTTCCTGCTCGAAGGCCGGATCAGCATCTGGTACCGGCGAGGGGACGAGGAAGAACAGGTCAAGGTGCTGGAACCCGGCGAGCTGTTCGGCGAGGAGGCGATTCTCGGAACGGGGTCCCGGCACGCCTCCGCATTTGTGGAAGCGGATTCCCTGGTGCTGCGGATCTCCCAGCCCGCGCTGCGCGAACGGCTGCGCGGCCTTCCCTTGACGGCGGCAGTGCTGCGGACCGCGGCCCGCGGGCGGCGGTTGGTGCGCGGCCGCACCTTCAGCTGGCTGACTCCCGACGAAGCGGTGTACCTCGCGACGCGCAAAACCAACCTTCTGCTGGTCCCGAGTTTGGCGCTGCCGGTCCTGCTGGGATTGCTCAGCCTGGGCGGGATGGCCGTCATCCGCCAGCAGGGTTGGCCGGACGCAGCTTATCTGATGGCAGGCGCGGGATTGCTCGTGGCGCTTGCCTACGGAACCTGGTCGGCGATGGATTGGAGCAACGATTTCTATCTGGTCACCAACCGCCGGGTGGTCGCCCTGCGCCGGGTACCGCTCATCTATGACGACCGGCGGGAGACGCCGCTCGATATGATCCAATCCGTCGCCTCCACAAGTAACGTCAGCCAGCGCGCGTTCGGGTACGGCGACGTGACGGTGCGCACGTTCACGCGGCCGATCGTGCTGCAATCGATTCCCGATCCGAAAGCCGCCGCGCGGCTGATCGAAACGATCTGGAAACGGCGCCAGGTGCGCGAGGAACAGGATGACCGCGCGGAGATCGGCCGGCTGTTGGAGAGCCGGTTGAACCGGAAAGATTCAGCCGAGGCGAGCCTGGAAGGCACCGAAGTCCCGGAAATCGCGGCGGGCCGGACCGCGCCGTCCGCATCGCCCGCGGCTTCGCTGGGCGGGATGCAAACCCGGGTCGAGCAGGGCGATATCGTCACCTACCGCAAGCATAAGTTCTTCCTGATGCGAAACCTGTTTCTTCCGATCCTGCTGGTTCTCACCGCCATCCCGCTCGGGGCGCTGGCGGCTTCCGGCGTTCTTCCCGTGGACCGGCTGCTGGGATTTTTCCTTGTGACCGGCGTCTTTGCGGCCGGGCTGAGCTGGAGCGCGTACGAATATCTGGATTGGGCCAACGACCTGTACCAGGTCACGCCCGAACAGATCCTCGCGCTTCACCGCAAGCCGCTCGGGGACGAAGAACGGCGGGCGGCGGGCCTGGAAAACATCCTCAGCCTGGAATACGACCGGCCGTCGATCCTCGCGCGCCTGTTCAACTTCGGCACGGTCAAGGCCAGCGTCGGCCAGGTGAACTTCACCTTCGATGAAGTCGGCGATCCGGTCCACGTCCAGGAGGATATCTTCCGTCGGATGGAATCCAAGAAGCGCCGCGCGTCGGATTCCCAGCGGCGGCAGCGGCGCGAGGAAATCGCGGATTGGATCGAAACCTATCACAACCTGACCCGCAGGGAAGCGGGCGATGCGGAAGCCAAGGAGCAGGAATGACGTTTCGGGAAATCCTTACCGAGCCGAACCCGGTGCTTCGGAAAAAAGCGAAGAAGGTGGAAAAAGTCACCGCCGAAATCCGGCGCTTGATCGACGACATGGTGGAAACCATGCGCGCCGCGCCGGGCGTGGGCCTCGCGGCGACGCAGGTCGGGGTCGGCCAGCGCGTGATCACGGTCGAGTATGCCGAAGAACCGGAAGCGGAGGATCCGGCGAAGGAATCCGCGGAGGGAGAAACCCCGCCCCCGCCCAAGCCGGTGCTCTATGTATTGATCAATCCGGAGATCACCCGCGCCTCGCGCGAGAAGATCGCCGGGATCGAAGCCTGCCTTTCGGTCCCGGGCTTTGCCGGCGAAGTCGAACGCCATGTGGAAGTCGTCGTCAAGGGATTCAACCCCCAGGGCGCGCCGGTGAGGATTAAAGCCAAAGGCTGGCTGGCGCGCATATTCCAGCACGAAGTCGATCACCTGGATGGGATTCTCTATGTGGATCGGGCCGATAAAGTATGGGAGATCCGGCCGGAAGACCCTAGCGATAACGTGTAAATTAATCGTTGGTCGAGTAGGCCGCCCGTCTTTGGCGGCCGTATCGAGACCACCGTCCGATAATCCGGTCTCGATACGCGGCGTACAGCAATGCTGCACGCCGCTACTTGAACGGCGTAACTCTGGGGGATCACTTATGCCATGGATGTATATCCTCAAATGCAATGATGGAACCTATTATGTAGGGTCCACAACATCCCTGGAATCCCGAATTTATCAACATCAACAAGGGCTTGGCGCTATCTTTACCTCAAGACGATTACCTGTAATGCTTGTTTATTGTGAGGAATACTCGAATATTGCCGAGGCCTATGCAAGAGAAAAACAGGTCCAAAATTGGAGTCGCGCAAAACGCGAGGCATTAATTCCGAGAGATTATCACAAGCTGCCTGGTCTTTCAAAGAAAACGTTTCGAAAAAAGAGATAGGCTGACTTCTTGGAAAATATTATCCGGTCTCGATACACCCCCATATGGCTCCGCCATATGGGGTTACTCGACCGGCGCTATTAACTCCCACACCGCCACCCAATCGATCTGAACGTGACCTTCCGTCCCGTCGTCAGGCACCGTGCCATCCAGAGCGGTTGTGGTTTCCAACACCCAGTGCATCGGCGTTTTGGGAATGCGATCCATGGGCGCACCGATCACTATCCCGTCCAGGGTGAATTTCACCACTGCGGAGGTCCACTCGATGACCGCGGTATGCCACTCCCCGGCCATGCGGACCCCGGAGTAGAAACCGGCCTGGTCGTTCGCCGCCGTGCCGTCCTGCCGGTGCAGGTACGCTTCGATTTCGGCATCAAGGTTGCCTTCCGGGAAATCGATTTCCCCGTCGCGCGGCCAGGTTTCGCTGTCCGGCCACAGCAGCCAGGCGACCTTGTACCCGTGCAGCGAATCCGACCGGAACCGGACGGCATACCGGCCGTATAACTGGCCAAGCGATCCGGCGCGGCCGTGGATCAGCGGCACAGGCGCCGCGACCAGATGCACGCCGCCTTTCGTATGGATATGGAAATCCAGAACTCCGTCGGCGACGGAAAGCACCCGGGATGGGCTGTAGAGGCCGGTCCCATGGTCGCTCCAGCCCCCCAGGAACGCCCACCATCGATCCCGGTATGGCTCGGGCAAACCAAGGCAGAGGAATGATTCGAAGAAACAATCGGACCACTCGCCGGGCGCCACCGGCTCCGTGAAATTATCGGTGAAGATCTGCCGCCAGCCGGGCAGGTCTCCGAGGGGCATGCATTCTCCGCTGGGGCAGGCGCTCTCCGAAGGTGCGGGTATAGGAGAGGGGAATGGTTGCGGAAGTATGGAAGAACATCCCGCGAGCGATATTACAAGCGCGGTGAACGAAACTTTCCTAATACGGGTCATTTCATCAATTGACGCCGTAGTTCCTCTCCGTCCAGAATGAAGCTTTGTTTATGCGACTCTCCCCCTCACCCTTGCTCTCTCCCAGCGCTATTTATTAGTTTACGTCTACTGAAAATGGCGATAATGCCCATAAAGGTACAGACGCTGGGAGAGGGGAAGAAATTTACTCCCTTCTCCCTGCATCAGCAGGGAGAACCTGTCCCGGAGCGCCTGTCCTGAGCGCAGCGAAGGGCAGCGACGGGAGGGCTGGGGATGAGGGGGGCGCCGAACGCGGCAATTCGCTCCATCTTATTTCCCCGCCACAAATCCCTTCAAATCGAAGGTCACATCCAGCAATCGGTCCACCACCTGTGAAACATCCCGCTTGGAAGCAATAAGTTGTTTTAAGAGCGGAACGGTTTCGGTCTCGTTGAGGAGAATGGCGCCGATCAGCACGCCGTCGCGGACGACCACCTTTTTGTAGCACTGCGCCTTGGCGTCCACGACCCTGCGGATGGTCAGCGCCGCTTCCTCCGCGGTCGCCTCCCCCAGGCTCGTCAGATCCATCCCCATAAGTTTAAGCGTCGCCGAAAGCAGCGTGCCGGGATACACCCCCGCCGCCGCGCCGGCCATATTTTGGGATGCGACGCGCGCCTGCTCGATCGCGGGGATGACCAGGCCGTACACACGCCCTTCGATCTCCGCCGCATCGCCCGCCGCAAAGATATCCTCGGTGCCGGTCTGCATCGACGGACCGGCAAGGATTCCCTTATTCACGCCGATCCCCGCTCCACGCGCGAGATCCACATTCGGCACGATCCCCGCCGAGAACAGAATCAATTCGCCGGGCACCTCGCGCCCGTCCTCCAGCCGGATTCCCGTCGCGGCGGATTCCCCCGTCACCGCCGCCGTGCGCGCCCCGGTGATGAACCTCAACCCCATCGATTCCAGGCGCGTCTGAAGAAATTGCGCCCCCTCGCGATCCAGCTGGCGCGGGAGGAGATGCGGGACGATCTCAACCACGGTCACTTCCAGGTTCAGGGCGCACAGCGCATTCGCCGTCTCCAGGCCAAGCAGCCCGCCGCCGATGACGACGGCCCGGCGGCTGCGCGCCGCTTGCGCCCGCATCGCCGCCGCATCTTCCAGCGTGCGCAGGACGTGCACACCCGGCAGATGAACGCCCGGGACCCCGGGCATGAAACAGCAGGCGCCGGTGGCCAGGAGCAGACGGTCGTACGCGAGCGCCTCCCCCGAGGCAAGCGTCAGGGTGTGCTCCTTCGGTTGAATTGCGGTAACGGCAGTGTTGATGCGGAGATCGATCTTTTGCGAGGCATACCAATCCGGCGGGCGGTACAACAGGGCGGATTGCTCCAGCGTACCCGCCAGGAACTCCCAGAGCTTGGGCCGGTAATAATACGGGTAAGGCTCGTCTCCGAGAATCGCCACGGCGGCCGACGGATCCAGACGCCGCAGATTCTGCGCGGCCGTGGTTCCGGCGACGCCGCCGCCGACGATCACATACCGGATCATCGATTACCGTTCAGGTCAGCTTCTCGAACATGCTCTTATCCACGCCGCACTCCGGGCAGACCCAGGTGTCGGGGATGTCCTCAAAGGCCGTCCCCGGCGCAATTCCGTGGTTCGGGTCGCCCTTCTGCGGATCGTAGATATAACCGCACGCGGTGCATTGCCATTTATCCATGGGGAGTATCTCCCGTGCCTGAATTTTTTATCGCTTGGGCGAATTTTACCCCGAATGCTTCGCCCGCTTCGAGGGTCTGGGGAGTGGGGTTGCCGGGGAAGGTCAGGTTGTCGAGGATCTCCCATTGCATCGGCTCGACCAGTTTCTTGAACACCGCCTGCCCGCCGCCGCTCCACCCGTAACTGCCGAAGTAGGCGGTCTTGCGCCCGGTGATGTGCTTGGCGTCCACCACCGTCAGGGCGGCCGACATGATCGGCAGCAGCTGGCCTTCGTAGGTCGGCGCGCCGACCATCACCCCGCGCCCGGCGTACAGCGCGGGGAGAATGTAGCTGATGTGGGTGTGGGCGATATCGAACACCTTGAGCGGAACGCCGGTGCCGGCGATCCCGCGCGCCACGGCGTTCATCACCGCCTCCGTCGCGCCGTACATCGTGGCGTACAACAGGGTGATCTCCGGCTTGGGGCGGTCGACCGCATACCCGGACCACAGCTTGTAGAGTTCGATGATCCGTTGCGGCCGCTTGCGCCAGATCAGCCCGTGCGAGGGCGCAACCACCGCGACCGGCAGCGCGGCGATTTTGTCGATCGCGCGCAGGACCATGCGGGCGTATTTCGCGACGATATTGCCGAAGTAGCGCTCCGCTTCGCGCTCGTAATAATCGACCGACACACATTCGTCGTCGAAGATCGCGCCGTCCAGCGCCCCGAATCCCCCGAAGCCGTCGCAGGAAAAAAGCACCTGCCCCGGCGTGACCCACGTCATCATCGTTTCCGGCCAGTGGACGAGCGGGGTTTCATAGAACGTCAGGGTATGGGTTCCAAGCGGTATCGTCTCGCCGTCGTGCACGACTCGGATCCGGTCGGTGATGCCATAAAAAGATTTCAGCAGGTCGCGCGCCTTTTCGGTGCACACAAAGGCGGCCCGCGGCGCGAGGCGTTCGATTTGTCGGAGCACCCCGGTATGATCCGGCTCCATGTGGTTGAGGACGATGTACTCGAGCGCCGACGCATCCACGAGGCCGTTGATTCGCCGCAAAAGATCCTCGCCTTTGATCGCCTTGGCCAGGTCTATCAGCGCCGGTTTTTCATCCTTGATCAGGTAGGAATTATAGGAAACCCCTTCGCCGGAAATCGGCCACATCCCCTCGAACAGGTCGGTCGTCCGGTCGTTGACGCCGATCCAATGAATTCCCGGAGTGATTTCGACGGTTTCGGACATGGACAACTCCTTTGGAAAGCCGGTCGAGTAGTCCCGCAAAACTTTGTTGTGCGAGACGAATAGAGACCTTATTATCGACTGATACTCCAGCGGTCTAGAA
>CAZYSF010000437.1:0-2051 GCA_964649635.1 uncultured Anaerolineales bacterium
AAATTCCGAAGACGGGCAGACGCGAACGCATGCGGTGAAATCCTCCCGGATTGCGGTTCAACCCCTGCGCGCCATCCGCCATTGCCGGCGGAGCGCCTCGCGGCCAAGCGCCGCCAGATCCCGCGGCCGGAACGACATCCGGAACAGCTCGCGATAGGATTCATCGCCGGTCAGCATGCCCCAGATCGTCCGCGCCAGTATCTTTTTCTCGGGCGGGCGGCGCTCATCCACGCGCAGGCTGTACAGGAAGGCTGCGGTCAGGCGGGCGTTCTTGATGATGGCGTTGCTGATGCCGAAGAGGACTTCCCCGTAACGGTTGTCGTCGGCGATGCGCCGGGTGAGGGGCGCATACCCGGATTCGAACGCGGCCGCGCTTACGCCGTTCCGGAAGGCCGTCTCCATCGCGCTCTGGGATGTGGTGAAGGCGGAAAAAATTCCGTCCTTGTACAGGCGGGCTACGGCGGCATCGCCCACCGCGACCCAGCGGTCGCCGAAAAGCCGCGGGGCGGCATGCAGCGGAACCTTTGGACCGCAGCCGCAGCAGCTTTCCGGCGGCGACGGGAGATATTTCGAGATCGGTTCCTGCTGCGCCTGAAAAAATTCCCGGACGGGATCCGCACCCATACCGTGGCCCAGCAGGGACACATTCAAATAATGTTTCTTGGGAACCAACGCTCCAAACATCAAACCTTTGGGCTCCCCGAAAAAGGCCGCGACGGTGTGGGGCGGCCATCCGGCCGGTTTGGCGATTTCATCCTGCGCCATGACTTCCGTTTCGGGAGCGGTGTACTCGAAATACGGGTCCATCACCGGATTGCTGTTCACCCCGGCCGCCAGCACGAGAAAATCGGCGGCGTGAACGCCCGAATCCGTCCGGACTTCCGGAGTGCCGTGCCATTCCACCGAATGCACCCGCTCGGGAACATATTTGGCGCCGCGCGCCCGGGCTTCGGCAAGCAGGAACGCATCAAAACTCGCGATCGGCTCCCCGGTGTGCGTTCGCGGGCCGCATCCACGGTACACGCTGTAAATGGTCCGGCCCGGCCGGGGCTGGGTAAGGCGGATAACCTGGCCAAGAATGTGGACCCGGTATTCCTCGATGGTTTCCTGGATGACCGAAGGGGGAATGTTGACGCCGATGGATTCAATCGCCTGCAAGGCATTCGCCGAGACAATCCCGGCGCAGCCCTTGCAGCCGATTATGCCGAGACCCTCGCGGGCAAAGCGCGGATCGAAAATCCGTACGTCGATCCGTATGGATGCTTCCCGGGCGCGATCCAAGAGGTGGATGGCGGCGAAACAACCCGCCGGCCCGCCGCCAAGGATGCATACCCGGCTGTTTTCCTGCAGCTGCATATCCGCCGCCTCCAGGGAGATGATAGCATCCTCTCCTGGAAAACGAAACCCCGGGAAGCCCCGATTACTTTATGTAGCAGACAGTCGTTACGGATTTAGCATGCGGAATCCATGGCCGCCGGTGGACGCTGCTCGAGGGTGGGGATCCGGCCGTTAGTGGAATTACGAGCCGGAGTATGGATCCAGGTCCGGCAGGATCTGCTGCCGTTCAAGGGATAGGAGCCGCTTATACCATTCCAGGTTTCACCGGCCTGCCAGGCGGAACGGACCGCATCCCGGGGTATGGACGGATCCGGATCCCCGCTTTTTGTTTGCAACAGCGGCTGAAGGCAAAGCGCGGAGGCGTCATAACCCAATCCGGAAAGCGGCGGCGGTTCCGAACCGTACGCGCCCCGGTATTTTTTCGCGAAAGGTTCGTCGGGGAATGCTTCTTCGGAATGAAATGCCGCCGGAGAAAAGATAAATGGAATGGAAGCCGGTTCGAGCGGCACCGTAATTTGGTCCTCCCCCAGGCTTTCTGCATACAGGAAGGAACCTTGAAATTCCGACTGCTCCAGGTCCTTCAGGAGCGAGGGAACCGTGGAGCTGGAGCCTGAAAAATAGACCAGCTGCGGCGCGGCGGTATTAAAGGAAAGGATCCAGGCGGAGGAATACGGCTGCGGAGCCAATTGGAATTGTGTGACCGGCAGGGAGAG
>CAZYSF010000438.1:0-3902 GCA_964649635.1 uncultured Anaerolineales bacterium
TATTCCACCCTGCCCAGCTATCTGGATTTATGGAATGCGGTAGCGAGCTTCCCCTGGCCGCCGGCACCCGCCGCGGATGTCGCCCAGCAGCTTCCGGCGATGTGGAACACCCACGACCCCAACCGGGTGATTTCCCTATACCAGGACAACGCCGCGCATGTCACCGGCGCCCGGACGGTGGTCGGCTCACAGGCTATTCGGGATTGGTATTCTGAGATGTTTGCCACGCGCCTGCCCGGAGGCTTGTTCCAGATCACCGGATACAGCGGCACAGGAAATTCCCGTCATATCTCCTGGACGGCGACCAGTCCTGCGGGGAACGTCCGGGACGGCAACGACACGCTCGGGATCCGGGACGGCAAGATCCAGTACCATTACACCTACTTTACGGTTACCTAAAACGGGGGAAAACCATTTGCGGACAAGGAATGTCTGAAATTGGTTTTCCCCCCTCCAAATAATTGACAGCGCATATCCACAGGTTATAATCCTCCAACCGCCGGGAAATCACGCTTTCCAAAGGAATCCGGGCGTTTCGTACAGTATTCCGCAAGCCCCCGTAGCTCAAAGGATAGAGCGGCTGACTTCGAATCAGTAGGCTGGGGGTTCGAGTCCCTCCGGGGGCGCTCGCAGTCCCGATGACGGTGCGCCGCCATCGCGCGCTGAAAAATTTAATTCCTGCAGGTGAGTGTCCGTGCGCCATACGCGCCGCCTACTTTTCGGCCCTAAAACCACCAAACTGGAGCTGCTGCTGACTCCGCTTTCCCGGCTGCCGATCTCGATTACGGACGGCCCGGCCGGCGAGGCGATCGCCGTCCTGCGCGAAGACCTCAAGCGGTTGAAGCTGAAGCGCATCCAGCCGGTTTTTTATCTCTCCGCCGGGTACGGGACGGTCGAGGGGACGACGAATATCGCGGTCGGTTTTTACGACACGCATCCGATCATCCGCGAACTGCACAAGGAATACCGCCGCTGGAGCTACAGCCCGGAGGAGATTCTCGCCACGCTGCGGCATGAAGTCGGGCACGCCTTCTGTTACGCTTATAAACTTTATCGGCGGAAGGATTTCCGCGAAACGTTCAACGTCCGCGGCCACTTTTTTAAAACCTACCCGGTGACCGACCGCTATGTCGAGCGGGCCAATCCGTGGAGCCGGGATTTCGTCAACCCAAGTGGCGACCACTACGCGCAGAAGCACCCGGATGACGATTTCGCCGAGACCTTCTGTGAGTGGTTTTCCTCGCGCCGGAGCTGGCGGAAAAAATACCGGCGCTTCCCGGGCGCGCTGAAAAAATTAAAATATGTGGATGAGCTCGTCCGCGAACTGCGCCGGAAGGAACCGGACTTTATCAACGACCCGGACTTGCTCGACGAGCCGGTGAGCGGCTATTCCATCACCCTGGCCGAATTCCTGAAAGCCAAGAACATCCAGCGCTACCGGCGCGGTGCGACCGGTTATGTGGACGGGGATCTGCGCCGCTTGTTCCACAAAACTCCGGCGCGGGCGTCCTCGCAGCAAAGCTACCTCCCGGCGGAAGCATACTTGAAGGAAAACCGGCCGCTTCTGATGAAGCGGGTGATCGCCTCGATTAAGGCGGATCCGCTGGTGGTGAAGGATCTCCTGGATAAATGCCAGCACCGCGCGAAGGAGCTGCGACTCGCGCTGCGCAAGCGCGAACGTGAAACCAAACTGATTGAACTGGCGGCCTATATTTCCCTGCGTTGTGCGCTGTATCAGGCGACGGGATCGTATTTTGGGTGATTGGGTTCGTCTTTGCGCTCCCATTTTCCATCCCTTCCCCCCTCCCAAAAACCTTTTTATATACGAATAGGATTCAATTACCTCCCCCTTCCCGTATTACGGGAAGGCGTATTACAGTAAACTTATAGATAATGATTGTGTTTTGGAGGGGGGAAGGGATGGTAAACCTACCGGTCGTCGATTGTCGATCGTCGGTCAGTGCACATGCTCCATGGCGGGATCCTCCGCCAAGCTGCCCGCCAAGACGCTCTCATACAGCGTGAGCATCTGGTCGGTGATCCGCTCCCAGGAATACGCATGCGCCAGGTTCGCTGCGTGCCGGCCGAGTTCCTGGCGCAGCCGCTCATCCGAAAGCAGCTTCTGAAGTTTGTCCGCCAGCGCGGCCGGATCGGAATCCGGAATGTGATATCCGGTGCGCCCGTCGCGGACAAGCTACAACAATCCCCCCACCCCCGAAGCCACGACCGGAGTGCCGCAGGCCATCGCCTCGAGCGCGACCATCCCGAAAGACTCATACTGCGAAGGCATGACCACGGCCTGCGCGGCCGAATAGTAGAGTGGAAGCTCCGTCTGCGGGCGCTTCCCCAGAAACGTAACCACATTCGTCACGGATAAAGTCTCACGCAGTTCCTGAAGATACCGCATCTCCTCTTGGGGATTGTCGGGATCCCCCCCGATCACCATCACGCAAGGGCACGCCGGGGAGAGAAATCCCCGTTCCTGCAGCAGCGCCGCCGCGCGCAGCAGCGTTTCCAACCCCTTCAGGCGTTCGATCCGTCCCACGAAAAGGATCATCTGCGCGTCCTTGGGAAGCCCGATCTGGGTGCGCGCCTCTGTCATCAGGTGCGGGTGGAACAGATCCAGGTCCACGCCCGGCGGAATGACCACCACCTTGCGGAGATCCGCCTCGTAAAGCCACTGCAGCTGCATGCGTTCGGCCGGCGTCGCGGCGATAATCCGGTTGGCGCCGCCGAGGATGGTCAGCTCGGCCTCACGGCGAAGCGGGTCCTCTACGGTCCCGCCCAGACGCGATTTCATCTCCCCCAGCGTATGGAACATATGCAGCAACGGGATATTCCATTCCCCTTTAAGCCGCAACCCTGCCAACCCGGAGAGCCAGTAATGGCTGTGGATCAGATCGTAACGGATATCCTGCGCGGCGGCGAACTTGCAGATCTTGTCGGTGAAAACGGGAACAAACGGGGCCCATTGGTCCCGCGGCAAAGGCGTTTCCGGTCCGGCCGTGATGTGGACGACGCGATTCCCGTTGCCCAAGTCGTGGATGACATGCGGCACATGCTCGTCCTGGGAGCGGGTGAACACATCCACCCGGATCCCGGCCTTGCCAAGGGAACGCGTCAACTCGCGGACATAGACGTTCATGCCGCCGGTATCCTTCCCTCCGAGCGCCGCCAGAGGGCAGGTATGATAGGAAAGCATGGCCACGCGCATGGGGGTATTATAGCGTCCCCGCCGCAGGCGACCCCATCTCGGTTTTTCTCCTGTTGCGGCCGGCAGAGGCGATCCCCGGGGCAAAAAAGCCGAAAAGCAGGCCAACTTGACCACCCATACGGGCTCGTGGTATTCTCCCCCCGATTTCTCGAAGCAGGGGGAAACGATGTCTACGGAAGAGCGCGCTTATTGGGTGGCCTTCAATCACATCCGCGGAGTCGGATCCGTCCGCGTTCAGAAACTCCTGAAGGCGTTCGGGAATTTGAAAACCGCGTGGGAGGCTCCGCGCCTTTCTTTGCTTGAAGCCGGCCTGGATGAGCGGACGGCGGCGGCGGTCTCCGGCGGCAGGTTGGAGCTGGATCCGCAGAAGCTTCTGGATCATTGCGGGGAACTCGGGCTGAAGGTGCTTGTCTGGGATGATCCGGATTATCCCCCGCGACTGAAGGAATTGCCCTCGCCGCCGCCGGTTCTGTACCTGCGCGGCGCGATGATCGCAGAGGACGACCTGGCGGTGGCGATCGTGGGAACACGCAAGGCGACCGCCTACGGGAAGGAAGTGACGCGGATGTTCGCGTCGGCGCTGGCGGCAAACGGGATCACCGTCGTCAGCGGAATGGCGCGCGGGATCGACGCCGAAGCCCACGTTTCCGCGCTGGATCGAAACGGCCGGACCTTGGCCGTTCTGGGA
>CAZYSF010000439.1:0-3236 GCA_964649635.1 uncultured Anaerolineales bacterium
CATCAGCGGCTTGTTGTAATACAGCATCATCGGGGCGGTATCGTGGCGCAGGCAAAGCAGTTTGCCGCCATAGGTGCAAGCGTCGTTGGCATGCGGCTCGAAATTATCCAGCACCCCGGCGGGGAGGGATGGCCCCAAGTCGAGGGGAAAATCGTGCTGCGAATCGACAACCTGGGCGACCAGGTTGGTTTCGGCGAAGACCACATCGGGCCAGCCGCCGCCCTGCCGGTTGAACCGCAAAACCGCATCCGGGAATTGGTCGCGGTCCACTTCCAGAAAATCCATCTGCGCGGCTTTCCCGGGGAAAAGCTTGCGGTAGATCTCGGCGCCGTCCATGCGGACGGAGTCGAGCCAGATGGTGATCCGGGGTTGGAGAGAGGGTGAGGCGTCGGTTGAAGTTTTCAATGGGGGCTCATTCGTCGCGGGTTGGGTTGCCGAAGGCGGCGCAATCGACGGCGCCGGGCGGGCGCAGGAAACCAGCAGCGCGGCAAGACAGATAGACCAGGGGAGGCGGCTATTCTTTACGAAAGAAGTCATACGGCAGCTTGATACCTCTTCTATTTAACAGGGTATTGAAAAAGTGATAAACAGGTGTCATTGCGAGCCTGCCCCCGCGGAGCACAACTGCTCGCCTTTGCTCCTTGAGCAGTTGTGATTGCGAAGCGGGGGCGACCCCTTCGCTTTGCTCAGGGCAAGCTCCGGGAGCGAAGCAATCTCCTTATTCGGAAAAATTGGGAGATTGCTTCGTCGCTTCGCTCCTCGCAATGACACCCTTGGCCTTTTTCACCACCCTGTTAATGTTGATAATTCTGACAGGCGCGGCGTAATCCTTCGAAGGGAAACATCCGCCGCTCTGTCCGACCCGGCAACCGAATCAGCCGCTCCAATGGAGCAGCATTGTTCGATGGTATCGATTTTGCCTGTTTTAATGCGCCATAACCACGCCAGAATTGCGCCATACTCCGGAAATCCGAGGTTTTTCGATCATCGAAGACGCCTGGGGAAAGGTGTGCGGTGCGCTCACCGTAATTGACCCTTGTGGATAGCGGCCGGGGCGACTTCGCGAGTGAATCTTTCATGGATTAAATCCGAAAGCAGGTAAGCGCACGGCCGTGCGCCCCTACTGGAATTTGATATGATACCGCCGGCTGCGATTTCCGCGCAGTTTGGCGCTTGATCCTTATCGCATCCATCGAGGAGGGAAGATGATGGCTCGCCGAACTTTGCTCTTCGCGTTCGTTCTTTCGCTGGCTGTTTTGTTTTTTTCCGCGATTGCCTACCCGCTCCTTCGGCTCGTTGTTTTGCTGCCCCCGTTGCCCGCAAGCACCATGGTTGTCACACTGGCAGCCTGGGTGTTCAGCCTGTGTCATGCGGCGTATTCGCTCGGATGGCGGCAGGCCTTGATCTTTTTCGCGGCCAGCGCCGTGATCTCGTGGCTGCTGGAAGAGATCGGCGTGGCGACCGGCGCAATCTATGGGGCATACCATTACACCGACGCGCTTGGCCCCAAGCTTGGGTACGTGCCGCTGCTCATTCCGATCGCCTGGTTCATGATGATCTACCCCAGCCACGTGATCGCCAACCTGATCGGGACGGGAAAGCCCGCCGGTGTGGGAGGCGGAGTGTGGCGGATCGCCTGGCTGTCGTCGCTGGGGGCGATGACCATGACCGCCTGGGATCTCCTGATCGACCCCGGAATGTCCAGTCCGCCGGAAAACGCTTTTGTGTGGGAGCAGGGCGGAGCGTACTTCGGCGTGCCGCTGCAGAATTTCACCGGTTGGCTGCTGACCGCCTTCCTCATCTATATGGTCTACCGGCTGATCGAACGAAAAATCGGCGTGAAGCCGATGGCCCCGGAGAAAACCCCCATCGCCGCGTTGCCGCTCGTCGCGTACTTCATTTTCCTTTTCAACGGGCTCATTCCGGGAGTCATAGCCATCGAAGCGCTGCGGATCATCGCCCTCTTTGTCATGGGCTTTCCCCTCCTGGCGGCGGCCGGGAGGTTCGTCCTGCGCATAAAGGAAGATGGGGCGGCGGAAAAAGCGCGCTGAAACTTGCATGAGATATCGAAATGTGTTCTGGCATTCCAGTATCTCATTCGGGAATGCGGAGCGAGAGCCCGGGGCGGGTTGATCCGCCGGCTGGAGGTATTCTTCTTTTTCGAGATGGGCCAAATGGTGACGAAAGGGCGGTGTTCATCCGCGCCTATTTCCAACATTCTTTCATCCCCGCATTTTCCCAAAAAGTGTTTGGAAATATTCAACACGCTACTGATTATTGCGGCTGCGGCCATCCCCCCGCTCCTAATTCTTCAACAGCGGTGTTGGCGCTGACGGTTTCGGGTGGCGAATCACTAACGTCCTGTTATGCACCCTGGGAATTGGATTATTATATTATTTTATTTAAGTATTTTTAAGCGAACCATTGGCGATTGCCGCCGCCGCCCTCCTGGCTTGTTCTGAATACCTGATCAGTTTCGGGAAAATTGGATATGAGGGGCACACCATGTACGGCGGCATCAATGCCAAGATCCGCCATCCGCAGGCGGCGGGGGAGGTCTTCCTGTTCGCGGTGATCGGCTTGGTGGTGAACTCGCCGTTCCTCACCCTCTTTTCGCTCATCTACCTCCCGATCTTCGCCATCATGTGCCATGCCGAGGAGCAGGACCTGATGCTGCGTTAAGGCGACGCGTACGCCGAGTACTGCCGGCACACCGGGGCTTTCTGGCCCAAGCGGAGAAAGAACAATGCCTGAGAAAATTAAAGAGGTAAGACCGCCGCGCGGGCTGGCGCGGCTGGGGTTCCGCTTTCCGATCTGGCTTTACCGCCTGGGTCTGGGAGGCCTGCTGGGGACCCGCTTCCTGCTGCTGACCCACACCGGGCGGAAATCCGGGCTGCCGCGCCAGACGGTGCTGGAGGTCGTGCGTTACGACCGCGAGCGTGAAACGCTTGTGGTGGCGGCGGGATTCGGCACCGGGTCCGATTGGTACCGAAACATTCGTGAGAATCCGAGAGTGACCGTGGAGTGCGGAGGGCGGAAACGCGATATGGCCGCCACGTTCCTGACGCCCGCGCAGTCCGGTGAGGAATTGGTGGACTACAATAAACGCCATCCCCTGGCAATGCGTGAATTGGCCGGTTTTATGGGTTACCGTCTGGATGGAAGCGAAGCCGATGTGCGCGCTCTGGGCCGGCTGCTCTCCATGGTTGCTTTTCAACCTTAAAGAGAATCCCGAC
>CAZYSF010000440.1:0-1728 GCA_964649635.1 uncultured Anaerolineales bacterium
CACCGTCAGCAGCGGCTTCAGGTTGAGGGCTGTGCCGAGGAACCGTTTCGCGCCGCCGATCCGTCCGCCGCGGTGCAGGAATTCAAGCGTATCCACGACAAAGATCAGGTTTGAAAGTTCCGCGGCACGCCGGGCGACCTCGGCCGCCTCCGCCATGCTGGCGCCGGATTTGATAGCGCGGGCCGCAGCTAGTGCCACAAACCCGAGCGCCATCGCCGAACTACGAGAATCCACAATCTCGATCGGGGCGGTGGGCATGGCCTTTTTCACCTGCATGGCGGAGTCGATCGTTCCGGAAAGCGTACTGGAAATAAAAACTCCCAGGATGGATTTCCCCTCCGCCAGGATGGGGGAGAAAATATTCCTGAACTCCTCAGGGGTTGTCTGGGAGGTGGTGGGCAATGATTTTGAATTCTTCAGCCGGGCGTAGAACTCCGACGGGGTGATGTCCACATCGTCGTGCAGGGTTTTCCCGTCCCAGATCACAGCCAGCGGCGCGACCCGCATGCCGTATTCCTTTATAAGCTCGGGCGGGATATAGGCGGTGCTGTCCGTGACGACCACGACCTTTTCCATGATGACCTCCTGGGAGCGGGGATGGACGTTACGAAAATTATACCGGACGGCCGGGCATCCGGGGTGGGGAATGACCCGTGGGCATGCCGATCCCCCGGATAAACACGGATTGCCGCAGATATCGCTTGACAGCCTCACCCGGAAAACTGCTGTTGACGGTTCTCCGCCCGCTTCATTACAATGCTGCGCATGGATGCCCAACCGCCCAAAACCACCCTCATTCACCGCGGAAAGCGGATTGACGTCCGCAGCGGCAGCACGCTGCGCGATGCGATCCGCAAGGCCGGGTTTTCCCCCGAGGCGGTTCTGGCCGCCAAAGACGGCGAGCTGATCACCGACGACCGGATCCTGCTCCCGGGCGAGGAAATTCACCTCGTCGCGGTCATTTCCGGAGGGTAGGCGTGAGATGCCGCACCTGCGGAGCCCCGGCCGCGATCAACATGCGCCAGCACAAGCTGGCGCTGTGCCGCGCCCATTTCGTGGATTGGATCCCGGAGCAGACCGAACGGGCGATCGATCATTACCGGATGCTGGCGCGCGATGAAAAGCTGCTCGTCGCGGTGAGCGGCGGCAAGGATTCGCTCACCCTGTGGGACGTGCTGCACCGGCTGGGCTACGCGGCCGACGGGGTTTACATCGACCTGGGGATCGACGAGGGGATCGGCTACTCGGCGAAATCGCGCGCGCTATGCGAAAGCTTCGCCGCCGCGCGCGGGCTTGCGCTTCAGGTGGTCAGCGTCCCCGGCGTCTACGGCGCTTCGATCCCGGATGTGGCCAAAAAAACTCTACGCGGCAGGCGCAAGCCCTGTTCAGTCTGCGGGCTGGTCAAGCGGCACATCATGAACCGGATCTGCCGCGAGCAGGGGTACGCCGCCCTGGCAACCGGGCACAACCTCGACGATGAAGCCGCGGTCCTTTTGCACAACGCCATGACTTGGGCCGGCGGATACCTCGTCCGGCAGGCGCCCGTCCTAGCCGCGACGCGGCCGGGGCTGGCGCGCAAGATCAAACCATTTTGCCGGATCTACGAGCGCGAGACGGCCGCATACGCCCTGATGCAGAAGATCGAATATATATACGAGGAATGCCCGTATGCCACAGGGTCTTCGACGCTTTATTACAAGGACGTCCTCAACCGGATGGAGGAAGACC
>CAZYSF010000441.1:0-5782 GCA_964649635.1 uncultured Anaerolineales bacterium
TGCTGAGGAGAACCGACTTGCCGCGGGGCGCCATGCCGGGATCGAAGGCGTAGTGCTTGACGTTGAACCACTCGACGCTCCGTCCGCCGATGGAAACGGGCTGCGGCAGCTGGAAGAGCTCCAACTGGGAGACCGGGCTGCCCGCGAGGTCGAGGTCTACGCCGACGGCAACCTGGGTGACAGGCCCGGTCAGTGTGCCCGATTCGAGGAGCTCCTTGTGCACGGGGTCGACCCGGCTCCCGTCCAGGAGATTCATGAGTGTGCTCTTCATGTCGCAGGCCGCGATCACGGTGTCGGCCTCCATCTCCGTCCCGTCCTCGAGCCGCACGCCGGTCGCCCTGCCGTTCCTTTCCAGCACCCGGGTCACCCGCGCACCGTAGCGGACCTTTCCCCCCAAGCCGGTGAAACGCGCCTCAACGGCGCGGGCCAACGCGAGCGAGCCTCCGATGGGGTAGCCGCCGTCTTTGCGGCTCATCCAGGCGAGCGGCATGACGATGGAGAAGAGCGTTCCGGGGGCGCCGTAGTTCGCATTCCGGATTCCCTCACGGAGCAGAGGATCCTTGAAGCGGGCGGAGAAGGACTCCATCGTGAGCGATCCCAGCGCGCCAAAAACCTTGATGAACGGCAGGAAGCCAAGCACCATCTTCAACCCGTCCAGAATCCCCATCAGCTCGGGCGGCTTGCCCACGGGGATTTTAAAATCCGCAAACCTCCGGACATAGCCGCAAAACTCTTCAATCGGCGCGGCGTCGGCGGGCGAGAGCTCCTTCATGTGACCCTCCAGCCGGTCGAGATCGGTGTAGAGCCGGAACTCCCTTCCGTCGAGCGCGGTCATGCCCGCGAAGGACTCATAGTCCACAATGCTCCGCCCCTGGAGCGCGCCAAGCTCGCGCCAGATCGGGTGGTACGGGCTCCCGGGACCCGAGCCCATCAGGGCATGGCAGCTGTCGTCGACGAGGTACCCGTTCCTCTTCCACGTCGTGCACAAACCTCCGGGGAGGGAATGCGCCTCGAGGATCCGGGCCTCGTAGCCGTTCATCGCGGCATAGCAGCCCGCCGAAAGCCCGCTTATGCCGGCGCCGATAATGATTATTTTTTTCATGTGTGCAACGATCCTTTCAAAATCGGTAAACGCGAGCCGGGTTTGTCCAAGCTACGTTACAGCCGGCAGGCTGACACGGAATTTTTTCTTGTCTTTCCCGCAGATGGTTTTGATGGCGATCTTGCCGGAGAAAGCCGCCGTGGAGACGCCGCCGCCCGGTTCCACCCATTGCCCGCACATATAGAAACCGTCCAGGCCGGGCAGCGTCTTGTCCATCCCCTTACCCATGATTATTCCGAAGGTTTCCGTAGTGATCAACCAGCCCTCCTGCGAGCCCTGCCAGTTCCCCGTATAGCGGACAACCGACATCGGCGTAGACACGTCGACCACCTCGATCTGCTCCGCGATGCCCGGCATCCGGCGCTCCAACACATTCATGACCTTGGCGGCGATGTCCTTCTTCTCCGCCTCGTACCGTTCAGGCTCCCGGGAGAGATCCTTCCAATAGGCATGGTCGGATGAGAACGTGGTGACCAGGGACGACCTGCCGGGAGGCGCAAGCGAGGGATCAAAACAGAAGTGGCGGAAGCGGATGCAGGCATGCTTCCGGCCCGCGATCTCCAGCGGTTCCTCAAGCACGTATACGGCCGCCTGGGCCGGGTCGGAGAGGTTGCGCCTCACGCCGAGTGAGACCTGGATCCAGGAGGGAAAGATGGGCAGATTCTCATAATACCCGCGCACCTTGCCGTTGATATACCGGCCCTGGAGCATATCGAAGATCGTCGCGTGGCCGTCGGCGGCGGAGATCACGATATCGGCGCGGTGTTCGCTGCCGTCGGTCAGGCGGACTCCGACGGCGCGATCGTCTTCCACCAGGATCCGCTCGATCTGCGACGCATAACGCATCTCGCCGCCGAGGCCGAGATAGCGTCGTTCTATGGCGCGCGCGAACTCGAGCGATCCGCCGGCGGGGAAACAGCCGTCGCCTGCGTGCATAAAGGCCAGGATCATCATCAGGGTCATCGCCGGCATTTCCGGCAGGTCGTCGATCGCGGCACTGAACGCCTGGCGCATGAGCGGATCGCGGAACCGGGCGGCGAACTCTTCCGTCGACATCCGGCCGTACTTCTGCAGACTGCCCATGAAAGGCAGCATCCTGACGCCCATCCGGACCGCGTCCAGCAGGCCGTCCGGGCCTTCGGGGCTTCCCATGACATCCAAAAACCGGGTGAAGCTGCGCGCCCCCTTGCAGAACTCCCCGATCACCTTGGAGTCTCCCGGGGCCAGTTCTTTCATGTGCCGTTCCAGCCGGTCGATGTTCGTATAGAGGGAAAGCGCCCGGCCGTCGCCGCTCTCGATGCGCTGGTACACATCGTGGTGAATGAACTTCCTCCCCTGTGCCGCGCCAAGCTCGTGCCAGATGCGATTCGCCGCAGTACCCGGGGTCGTGCCGATCAGCCATTCGATGCAGCCGTCAAATGTGTATCCCTTGCGCTTCCAGGCGGTGCACAGTCCGCCGGGCTTGTCGTGCAGCTCGAAAATCCGGGTCGCATATCCGTTCATTTGACCGTAGCACCCGGCCGAGAGACCGGCGATGCCGGCGCCGATAATGATTATTTTCTTCATGTGTCCATCATTCCTTTCAAAAGATTAAGAGCGCCCTCCATCGGGTCTCCCGATATTGCGTAAAACCTTTGTGAATATCTCCGGCGTAATTTTTTTCTTCGTCTCATCGTCATTAAGCAAAAACAGTACGAAACCCTGGACCAGGGCGACATACGCCAAGAAAAGCAATTCCGGATCGCCCGGCGCCGCTTCCCCGGATTTTTGCGCTTCGATAATGAGCGGCGGGAGCTCGTTGTAAAAGGCCAGGTTTTTAAAGATATGCTCCATAAGCCCGGGAATGCTCTTGCCCTGGGTTGTGGCTTGCACCATGATCAGTGAATAACGGGAGGATTCTTCGGTAAATGCGATCTTCACGATATTATCGGAGAGCTTTTCGATCTTCTCCCAGGCGGTTCCCGGCGAGTCCAGAGCATCCTTCCAGGTGTTTCTGGATATCTCCAGCGCGGTATCCACGAGATGGAAAAATATTTTCTCCTTGGAAGGGAAGTAATGATAGACAAGCCCTTTGCTTAATCCCGAAACCTTCATGATCTGTTCCATGGTGGCGCCGTAATAGCCGTACTCCGCGAACACTTCCAAAGCCGCTTTGGTTATTTTTGCCCTGGCGTCAGAACGCATTTGCTCATTCAGTTTCACTCCGCGTGGTGTCATATTCACCTTCTTTTGTATTGGTCGAACGGTTAGTCAATGATAATAACAAGCTTTTTTCTGCATGTCAAGGTGGAGAAAACGCATTCTGTAGCTGATTTGGAGCTATTTGGGAAGAATTTCCACCTCTCATAAAAATACGGTCTGGCTATGCTCAATTCCCGGTAAACCGTCCTCTCCTCCACGCGTACATTGGCTTAAGGCATATACTCGGAACGCCGGAAACAGAGGAGAAGCCCATGAGTATCCTGCGGCAAATCTTTGGCCCCAGCAAAGAAGAGATGTGGTCCCAGCTCAGCCGGGAGATCGGCGCGGAATATCAGCCAGGCGGCTTCTTCAAAGAGGGCAAGGTCGTCCTCACCCATCGCGAATGGCAGATCACCCTGGATACGTACACCGTCAGCACGGGGAAATCCCACGTCACCTTCACCCGGATCCGCGCGCCGTTTGTCAATCCGGACGGCTTCCGGTTCAACTTCTACCGCAAGGGCATCTTCAGCGGGATCGCCAGACTGCTCGGCACGCAGGATATCGAGATCGGGGATGCGTATTTCGACGACGAATTCATCATCCAATCGTCCTCGCAGGACCTGGTCTACCGGCTGCTGTCGAATCTCGAAATCCGCCAGTTGATCCAAAATCAACCCGATATCCATTTCGAGGTGAAGGACGACGAAGGCTGGTTCCTGAATAAGTTTCCGGAAGGCGTGGACGAGCTGTACTTCCAGACCTCGGGTGTGATTACGGACGTGGGGCGGCTGAAGGCGCTCTTCGATCTCTTTGCCGCGGTGCTGGACCAGCTGTGCCGGTTCGGGTCCGGCTATGAAACCGATCCCGGCGTGAAGCTGATATGACCCCGCCCGCGCCGGAAAACCCGTTGGAGATTCTCCGCACCGGCCGCTTGATCCTGACCCGGATACAACCCGAACACGTGCCGGCGCTTGTCGATCTTTGGATGGATCCGGAGGTGACCCGGTTCATGGGCGGCCCGCGGGAGCGTGATTTCCTATTAACCGAAATGGAAAAAACCGCGCTCGCGCCGTTTGCCGAAAAGTACGACCTGTGGGCATTGGTGGAAAAAGAAACCGGGACGGTCATCGGCCATTGCGGCCTGCTCGACAAGGAAGTCGAAGGGACGGTCGGGATCGAACTGGTCTATGTGCTGGCGACGGGAGCCTGGGGCAAGGGGTATGCCGGCGAGATCGCCGCCGCGCTCAAGGAATACGCGTTTCAAATTCTCGGATTGAAGCGGCTGATATCGCTGATCGAACCCGGCAACCGGCCCTCCGAGCGGGTGGCCATCAAAACCGGGATGCGCCTCGAACGGGAAGTGACCCGGCCGGGAGGCGCTGTGCGGCTACTGTACGCCATAGATGCTTAATTTCCCCCTCCCAACCCTCCCCCATTAGCCTCGCATGGCAGCATTGGATTTTAGAAATAGAATTCAAATTATGCGAGGCAAACGGGGGAGGGAAAAGGAGGGGGAGGGTTATGGAGATTAAGCCATGTCCGATCCTCAAGTGACCCGTCCGTTGTTTCCAAAAGGGTACGTCGACCATCCCAAAGCGCTGCTGGCATGGAAAAAGGTCGAAAAGAAACTTGCCGCCGCGAAACATTACTGGCTGTGCACCACGCGCCCGGAAGGCCGGCCGCATGCCGCGCCAATCTGGGGAGTGTGGGTCGGAGGGCGCGCCTACTTCGACGGCAGCCCGCAAACACGCCACGCCAGGAACATCGCGGAAAATCCGCGCGTCGTCTGGCATATGGAAAGCGGCAAGAAGCCCGTCATCCTGGAGGGCGCGTGCCGGCCGATAAAACCATCGCACGAACTTGCCCGCCAGATCGCCGGCGCGTATGCGGCCAAATACGCCCCCCTGGGCTATTCCCCCAAGCCGGATTCCTGGGACCGCGGCGGCTTATACGAGATCGAGCCCATCTCCGTCATCGCCTGGACGCAATTCACCGACGACCCCACCAAGTTCATTTTCGGGCAACCCGGCGGGTGAACGCATTCGTCCGGACGTGTGATGCGGAGACGCTTTTCCGGCCTGCAGCCGTTTTGCCCTCCCATGAAGCACGATGGGGAAATTATTCCATGGACCAGCCAGAGTCTTCTTGCGGCCAAAGGGACGACCGGTTATGAACGCAGAGGTGGAAGCCTTCTTCGGGGAACATGAGGATTCCCGGCGGCTGTTCGAGGCCGTGCGCCGCGCGATCGATTCCATCGGTCCCTCGGAGATGCGCGTGACCAAAAGCCAGATCTCCTTCCGGCATAAAAAACTCTTTGCCTGGATCTGGATGCCCGGGCGGTACCTTCGCGGAGAAACCGCGCCGCTTGTGCTTACATTATCCTTTCCCCGGCGCGATCCGTCACCCCGCTGGAAGCAAATCGTCGAACCCGCCCCCGGCCAGTTCACCCACCACCTGGAGCTGCGGACGATCGGGGAGATCGACAGCGAGGTCCGC
>CAZYSF010000442.1:0-4363 GCA_964649635.1 uncultured Anaerolineales bacterium
GCGAGCAGGTGCTGTGGATGGATGAAACCTCGACCGGGATGCGCTGCCATCACCTGGATCATTCCGGGGTGGCCCAATACATGTGCATCCCGCTCTTCGCGCAGCGCGAGGTGATCGGCGTCCTGCACCTGCAATCGCGGATCGGGGAATCCGCCGCGCCGATCCCCGACGGCGAAGCCCAGACCCGCGTGCTCTCGCTCGCCAAGACCGTCGGCGAGCACATCACCCTGGCGGTTGCCAACCTGCGGCTGCGGGAAAACCTCCGCAACCAGTCCATCCGCGACGGCCTGACCGGCCTGTTCAACCGGCGCTACCTGGAGGAAACGCTCGAACGCGAAATCCACCGCGCCGCCCGCGAAAAGGCGCCGCTCGCGATCATTTTTATCGACATCGACCACTTCAAATCCTTCAACGATGAATACGGGCACGAGGCGGGCGATGCCGTCCTGCGCCAGCTCGGGGCCTTCCTTACCTCGCAGGTCCGCTACGAGGATATCGCCTGCCGCTACGGCGGGGAGGAGTTCGTGATCGTGCTGCCCGACGCCGCCTTCGGGATCGCCGCGGCGCGCGCGGAAGGGATGCGGGCCGGCGTAAAGGGCATGAACGTCCAGGTCGGCGGGAAGACGCTGCGGGGGATCACGCTCTCGCTCGGCGTCTCCGCGATCCCGGAATTCGAGCCAACCGGCGAAATCCTCATGCGCGCGGCGGATGCCGCCCTCTACCAGGCCAAGGCCGAGGGCCGCGACCGGGTGGTGGTGGCGAAGGCGGTAAAGTAATAGACAGGATTTACAGGATTATTTCAGGATTGACTGGAAAAAAACTGAAAATCCAATTATTTGTATCCATCCCCCGTCCAATCGCCGCGCTGCGCTAATCCCGTCTCTGGGCTCCGGGACAAGAGCACGGCGTTGGTAGATGGAGCCCGCTTGCGCGGGCTATTTTGAACGAAGGGTTTTGCCCCGCAGGAGCCTGCCCCCGCGTGTTCTTAGCGGGGGGCATTGTTTATCAGCGCGGGCATTTATGCCCGTGCGTTCGGGTTGATCGATTAATCCCCGGCGCCGCGACGCCCCAGTCTTTCCTGAAAATCCGTCAACGAAGATATTGGCCTTCTCTTGATTTTGGTCGTAACGCTGGGAGAGTATGTCCCGGAGCGTAGCGATGGGAGGGTAGGGGTGAGAGGGTATTTGCGCATTATCCCCTCCGGTTGTATTCTCTATCAATGCCTCCGCCCAATTCCCGCAAACCCCTCTCCCGAAAGATCTCCAAGCGGATCCGGCTCTCCATCCTGTTTCTCCCTGTTTTGTTGTTTGCCGTCCCGAAACCGGTGGACGCGTCCGCCGCCGTGCGCGTTTTTCTCGCCGGCGAATTGTCCACCGTCCGCCCGGCGCTCGAGCTGGCCGGCGGCGATGCGATCGTGTTCGTCGAGGATGCGAATTCCGCGGATGTCATTCTGCTGAACGGGGTGATCCCCGACGCAGAGGCGGTTCGGACGCGATTGGAGGAAGGCGCCGGCCTGGTGCTTATCCTCGGCCCGGATATATCCGCATCGGATTTCACCGGTTTGTGCGGCGTGCCGGTTGCCTTCACGCGGACGGATGAGCCGGCCAGCCTGGTGGCAGTCCCGATCGACGATCCGCTCCGCAGGCAGATTGTCTGGAACGGCGCGCCGCAGGTGCGCGAACGCGACTTGGTCGTCACGCCCATATCCAGCGTGCAGCCCCTGGTGACCGGATACGAGGATGGAAGCTGGCTGATCTGGAGGCTGCAGCGCGAAAATGCCTTCATCGTCAATGTCTTTCTGGGCGAAGAGGATAATCCGCAGTTCCGCGAGTGGGCCTATTACAACTACCTGATCTACCACCTCACACTGCGGGCAGGCGGAAGGACACCGCTCGACTTTGCCGATTACCCGGGCTCGCCCGTCCCGCACGACGCGCAACGCAACGCGCTGCTGGCGGCGATGGCGCTGCTGGTCGCGGTTTCCTTCGCCGCTTTCTTCCTTGTCCGCCGCTACAGCCGGCGTCATCCGGAAGCCCTGGAAGAAATCATGCTCCATGCCCGATCGGTTCGGAGCCCTGAAGGCGGGGAACCGCGATCGGCGGATGAAACGCGCGACGTCTGGGAACGGATCGGGTTCGAGCGGCCGCTCTCCGGATTCCTGGTCGCCTTCACGCTCGGGCTGATCTTCTTCATCCCGCTGATCCTCTACCAGAACCTCATCCTCCCGACCTACATTCTGCCCTCGGCCCAGGCGCTCGGGATCTGGGGGCGCGTGACGCAATTCTTCAATGTGGCGTGGTACTTCTTCGACATGGGCACCAGCATCGCCTTCGTCAAATTCCTTTCGCAGCACCGCGTCCACGATCCGAAAAAAGGCATCCAGTACGGCCAGATGTTCGTGTGGTGGCAAATTATTTCCGGCGCGGTGCAGGTGGCGCTGGTGATCGCTTTCGCCAGCGTGGTCGCGCCCGGCTCCGCCTACGCGCTGTACGCCTGGAGCATCATCATCCACGCCGCGATCCAGCTGCCCGGTTTCTACCATGTGATGCGCAACGCGCTGGCGGGATTCCAGCGCCACGACGCCGCCCGCATCCTGGATGTTTCGCTTAATGTCATCATGCCGATCCTTGTCCAGCCGATTTTCGTGACGATTTTTTATGTATGGGGGCGCAACACGCCGGCCTTCGGCGGCGCGATGGGCGGGCTGATCGGGCTGGGCGCCGCCGCGTATGCCGCCGAGTTTTTCAATTTCCTGCTCGGGTGGGCGATCTACCGGCGGCTGGGGTACAACGTGCGCGTCCTGTTCCTGGCGCATTTCGACTGGGAGATCATCCGGACGGGATTCGGTTTTGGGATCTTCGAGATGCTGGCGGCGGCCGCATGGTCGGCCGGACAGGCCGCCGAAATCTGGGTGACCCAGGGCCGCCTGATCAATTACGCCGAGATCTGGGGGAACTGGGTGCTGGCGCAGAATTTCATTTTCGCATTCCAGATCGGGCAGATGCTCACCGAGGGGGTGATGCCGGCCATCTCGGAGGCCATCTCGAACGGCAAGCGGATCCTCTCCCAGTATTACGCGGCGATGGCGTACAAGTGGGGCGGGTTGGTCAGCGCGTTCATCGCGGCGGTGCTGCTCGCGGTGGCGCCGAGCTTTCTGCTGGGCGCGACCGGGCCCGAGTTCCACCGTTCGGCGCTCTACGTCGTGCCGCTCGCGTTCTGGGGAGCCATCGAGCATTTTTCCTGGGTCGGGGACAGCGTTCAGCTCGGGTCTAACCGGCCGTACCTGAAAATGCTGTTGACCTTTGGCGAGCAGCTCGTGCGCGTGATTTTGCTGATGCTCCTGCTCGAGTCTCTGCAGGTGCCCGCGCTGATCATCGCCTACTTTGTCGGATTGGCCGGAAAGGGGATCGCCACGTTCCTCGTCAATCACAAACTCTGCTTCCCGCAGAAGATTTACATCCACCAATCGCTGGTCGCGCCCCTTCTGGCGGGAATGGCGCACTTTGTTCTCCTGCGCGGGGTCGCCGCCCTGGTCTGGCGCGGCGACCAGGTCACCAGCGTGCTGCTCTTCTTCCTGGCAATCCTGCCCTCCCTCCCCGTGTTCCTGTTTTTCTACGGGTTGGCCGGCGGCTGGGATGACGCGACCCTCGGCGAGTTGAAGCAATCGGTCGAGATGACCGGCGCGATGCGCCCGCTGGTGTGGCTGATCTGGGCTTCGACCGCGGCCGGCGCGCGGCTCAGCCCGCTGCACGGACGCTTCCCGATCCGGATCCGGGCTGCGGCGATGCAGGAAGCGCATGCGCTGATGCTGGAAAAGGTGCGATTATAAAGGCGGTCGAGTAGTCCCGCACCGAGATCGGTGCGGGACGTATCGAGAACCCGTTGATAAGTAGAGGTCTCGATACGCCCGCAAGGAACACGCGGGCTACTCGACCGGCGATAGTCGAGCAGGCCCGAAGGGCCGGATCGAGATCAGCGCATAGGCAAGGGATCAATGGAATCCATTCAATTACCCGACGGCCGCTCTTTGGCGTTTGCCGAGTACGGCGATCCCGGCGGCAAGCCGCTTTTTCTCTTCCACGGCGTGCCCGGTTCGCGCATCTTCCGTCCGCCGCTGGACGACCTCACCGCGCGCAAGCACGTGCGCCTGATCACGGTCGACCGGCCCGGCTATGGCGGGTCCACGTTCCAGCACGGGCGGCGCATCACCGATTGGCCGGAGGATGTCCTTCTTCTTTCGGATGCTTTGCGCTTGGATCGTTTCGCGGTATGCGGCCATTCCGGAGGCGGCCCGTACGCGCTGGCCTGCGCGCGCTTCATCCCCGAACGGCTCACCGCCGCCGGCGTGATCTCGAGCCTTGGC
>CAZYSF010000443.1:0-2548 GCA_964649635.1 uncultured Anaerolineales bacterium
CGCTTGCCGCGCCCCAGGTTGCCTGAGTCAGCGGGCCGAGGGCGACCGGCGAATAGGTCCCGAACACCGTGCGTACCATCGATACGCGGTCGGTCGCGGCCAATAGCGCCCGGCGCACGCGCACATCGTCGGTCGGCGCGAGGCCGAGGTTGAAAAAGAATTGCAGCGGCTGTCCCGGCACGGCAACCGGGTGAACGGCGAAGCCGCCGTTCTTTTCCAGATCGGCGGCATCACCCGGAAGCACCTCGCCCATCACGTCCACTTCGCCGGAAAGCAGGGCCGGCGCGCGGCTCGCCGCATCCGCGTAGAAGCGGAACACGATCCGGTCCAGCGCGGCGGTCTTGTGCTTGTACGTGGAGGGAGCCCACGCATATTCCGGATTTCGTTCGAGAGTCAGGTGATCGCCGGCCACGTATTCGACAAAGCGGAAGGGCCCTGTCCCCGATTGATGGAATTGATAATCCGCGCCCCATTTTTCAAGCGCCGCGGGTGAGGCCATCCCCAGGTAGACCTGGGAAAGGGAATCCAGCAGCGGGGAAAACGGTTCGGAGAGTTCGAGCCGGACGGAGAAATCGTCAAGGACCGTCACCGCCGTTACCGAGTCGATCATGAATCGCGCTTTTTGGGATTTTGTTGCCGGATCGAGGATCCGGTCCAGGTTGGCCTTGACGGCGGCGGCGGTAAATGGCGTACCGTCGTGGAAGCGGACATCGCGCCGCAGCGTGAACGTGTATTGGAGGCCGTCTTTGGAGACTTCCCAGCGCTCCGCCAATCCCGGAACAAACAATCCGCCCGGATCGCGGAAGACCAGCGTGTCATAAACCGACGCCAGCGGAATCCCAAGTTCCGAAGAGGCGTGTACATGCGGATCGATGCCGGTCGGCACAAGCGTGAGTCCGTAACGCAATTCCTTCACGCCGGCCGCCGGCGCGCAGGCGAAACACCCAAGCAGCATAGCCGCCGCCAGCCAATTCAGTTTTTCAAACCTCATCCAATAATCCTCCAAGGTGTGCTCACTTCTTATAAGGCCGTCATGTGGAGCGCATGTCCCGGCCATGGCGAGGGAAAGCGAAGCATCCCGCTTCCCGCTTTTGGCGACCCTTCGCCGCCCCCACTCGCGAATTCTTCGCATCGGAAACCCCGCTTCGCGAGGGTAAGCCCCACCGATGCTCATCGCTCGGGGGACAGGGCGCTCAGTGTGACTGTTTCATTATTTTCTGGTTAATTTATCAGGTGGACGAGATCCTTCAACGCCCGCCGGGTGCGCGGTTCGACGGTTTCCGCCGGATACCCGATTGGAAGCAGCGCGACCGGCCGGTAGGCGGCAGGCAAAGCCAGCGATTTGGCAACGGCCTGCTCCGGGAACGCGCCCACCCAAACGCTGGCCAGGCCGAGCGCGGTCGCGGCCAGCATGGCATGCGTGCAGGCGATGGTCGCATCCTGCACCGCGTATAACGTCCGTCCGCGGTCGCTGTATTTGATCACCGAGCGCTCCGGATTCGCGCAGAAGACCAGGACGACCGGGACTTCGGCGAAGAATTCCATCGGCGGCAGCAGGCCGGCCAACTGCATGAGCGCGGCCGGATTGCGGACAACATACATCTCAAACGCCTGCAGGTTCCCGGCGGATGGCGCCGCATTGGCCGCCTCCAGGACGGCGTTGAGCTTCTCCTCCTCCACCGGCCGGTTCTTGAACCGGCGGATGGACCTTCGCGTGCGGATCACTTCGAAGAAATCCATCTCGGCCTCCTGTCGATTTGTCCGAAAAGGTTATTCCGGGTTACCCGAGGATCAGCTGCAGGGTCAATCCCGCCAGGAAGAGAATTCCATACGCCCGGTGATGATAGAACGCGGCCGCCACGAACCACATCGGCCAGAAGGATTTTGCGTCGGGGGGAGGCTCCGCCGGCCGCGGGTGCGGGTACATTTGCCAGATGGGGCGGCTGAAATACAGCGCCGGCAGTACCAGGAGCATCGCCGGCGAAAAAAATCCGGTCAGTATCAGGAGGATGACCAGCAGATATTGCAGCGCCACCATGCCCATCACGCAGATCCGGGAGGCCTTCTCGCCGAGGAGGACCGGCAGGGTGTGGATGCGTTTGCGCTTGTCCGCGTCGAGTTTATCGATGTGCTTGCCGAAGATCACCGTCGTCGCGCCGAGCGCGCACGGCAGACTGGCCAGGAGCACATTCGCATACCACTGGCCGGTTATAGCGAAGTACCCCCCGCCTACCATCAGCGGCCCCCACACGAGGATCACGGTCAATTCGCCCAGGCCGATGTATTTAAGCGGCCAGGTGTAGAACAGGACGAACGCCGCGCCGACCGCCATCAGCGCCAGGACCGGGAGGCCGCGCTCGGCCGCCAGGAGCAGACCGCATGCCGCGGCCACCGCGCCGGTCACGGCCGCGTAAGCCAGCAGCTGTTTTTTAGACAACAAACCCTGTTGAACAGTCTGCGGGCCGTACTGGGCGCGGAAGGACGAGGGCGCCTGGGGCATTCCCAAGGGCGGCTACGAGCCGGGCTAGGACCCGCTGGCGGCGGCCAG
>CAZYSF010000444.1:0-3717 GCA_964649635.1 uncultured Anaerolineales bacterium
CGACGATTGCCGCGCCGATCCCGGGTGGATGCGGGAGCTGGCGTGCGGAATCGCATCCTCGCCGTACCACGCCTGCCTCGGACGGACGCTGAACCTTTTTCCCGACCGGTGGCCGGCAAGAGCCTACCAATATTACATGGAGTTCTACCGGGATTACGCGCGGATGGCGCACGGGGACCTTTACCTGGTGATGAGCAACAATGCGGTTTACCGCCGCGAGACGTTTGCGGCATTGGGCGGGTTCAACGCGGAATTCCCCCGCCCGGGCGCGGAGGATCTCGAGCTCAGCCATCGCATGGCTGCGCGGGGATTCCGCCAGGGCTACCTGCCCGAGGCCGTCCTGCATCATGCGCATTGCGTCACGGCCGCAGGGTACTTGCGGCAGCAAATCCAATACGGGCGCGGTTTCGCGCTGATGGCCGCGCACCTGAAGCGCGACGGAATTCCCCTGCGCATCGGCCAACGCCGCCGGCCGCAATTCCACCTGGCCTTGCTCGGAGCGATGGCGGAAAATAATCCGGGGCTGCGCGAAAGCATTCTGATCTGGCTGGGAATTCTGGCGCATACCGCCGGCAACCGATGGGAACGGATTTCACCGCAGACCGGCGGGCGCAGACCGGACGGCCGGGCGGCATGAGCGTCCCGGACGTCAGCGTCCTCGTCGTCACCTACAACCGGGCGCATACGCTCCGCGAGTGCATCGACAGCATCCTGATGCAGACCCATCCTTCCATGGAAATCCTCGTCGTCGATGATGGCTCCACCGATGATACCGCGCAGGTGGTGGGCGCTTACGGCGGAAAAATCCTTTATCATTCCCTGGAGCACCAGGGACTTTCCCGCGTCCGGAATTCCGCGCTCGCGCTCGCCCGCGGAAAATGGATCGCGTTCCTGGATTCCGACGACTACTATCTGTATCCGGACGTGATCCGGGATTATCTCGATCGGTTCCGGGAAGACCCCGGATTGGATGCGGTCTCCTCGGGTTGGCAAATCGTCGACGACCGGGGACGGTTGCTCGCGGAAACATCTCCCTGGAAGGACGCGCCCGAATTCGACCTGGAAAGCTGCCTCATCTGGAAACCCACCTTCCCATCAGCTAAAATATTCCGGCGCGAGATTCTGGAAAAGGCGGGCGGGTTCGATCCGGCCTTTGAATCCGCCATGGATACCGATCTCTTTTTTCGGATTCTGCTCGACGGCGCGCGGATCGGCTGGCTGCGAAAATCCACATGCGGCCTTCGGCAAAGTCCGGACGCCATGCTGGGAAACGCGCCCCGGCAATCCCGTTTTCTTTTGTTGGCGCTCGACCGTGTATTCTCCTCGCCGGAGCTTCCGGACGGCATCAAACCCAAAGAAGGCGCGATCCGTTATGCGACTCATCAGTGGCTGGCCTGGTACCTGTGGTCGCGGGGATTCAGGGAGGAAGCTTCCGCTGCGCTCCGGGACGCGCGTCGGCATCGCCGCGAGCGGCCCTTCAACCAATTAATTCAATGGCGACGGTCATTCGACGCGCATTCGGACCGGGCGGGATTTCGACGGATCCCGGAAGCGGCTTTCCTTTCGCTTTCCGTTCCGGTTTTTTCCTTATCGGATTCGGGAAAACACCGCCTGGCGCGGCTGATGGAGTGGTGGTGGAACGTCTGGAGCGGCTACGTCGAATCCGAAGACGGCGGAGCAGCCGCATTTCCGTCCGGGAAAATCCCCTCCGTTCTAAATCTAGTGGAACTGACCAAACGTTGCATTCAGATCGGAAGGAATACGGCGCCGGTGGTTGCGGTCGACCGTTTCTGGAGCGACGCGGCAGGGCTGGGATGGATACCAGCCGAGGACTGCGATAAGGTGATTACTTTGTACCTGGCCTGTTTCACCCGGTCGGTTTTTGCCCGCAAGCTTCATCCAGCAGCCGGCTGCCTGATGAAAGCGCTTTCCGCGACCCGCAGCCTGCGGGCGCTCAGGCCCTGGTGGCTCTTCATCAAGGGCGCGATCCGCCATTACCTGCTCGGGTCGCGGCCGGAAGACGAGGAGACGGAATGAGATCCGCACGGACGCCCGCCGACTCTCGTTCGCCGCTGATCAGCGTGATCATGCCCACCTTTAACCGGGCGGACTTCATCCGGCAAGCCGTCGAAAGCGTTCTTTCCCAGGAGTACCCGGCGTTGGAATTGATCGTTGTTGACGACGGATCGACCGACTCGACAGCGGAGATACTGCGCGCCTTCAAGCCGCCAAAAGTCCGGTATCTCCATCAGGAAAACCAAGGGCCGGCCGCCGCCCGCAACGCGGGGTTTAAGGAAGCCCGCGGCGGGTTGGTCGCATTTCTGGATTCGGACGATTTTTATCTGCCGGATAAACTGGCCGCGCAAGCCCGGATGCTAAAGGCGAATGCAGGACTGGGCGCCGTGCACAGCGGCTGGCAGACGGTGGATGAGCGGGGAATTATCCTGCAAGCGGTCGAACCGTGGAAGGATGCTCCCATTCTCGACCTGAAGACCTGGCTGATGTGGAAACCGGTATTCCTGGGAGGAATCTTGATCCGGGCGGACTGGCTCCGGAGGGCGGGACCTTTCAACCCAAAGCTTTTCCAGACGGATGACGTCGAGATGATGTTCCGGCTCGCCGCCGCCGGATGCCGGATGGCCTGGCTCAAGCAGCCGACGGTATGCTACCGCCTGCATTCCACCAACATCACCCGCGACGGAGCCCGTCAGGCCGGCGATCTGATGGCCGCGATCGACAGTTTTTTCTCGCTCGATACGCTCCCCGGCAGAATCCGCGGACTCGAGCGGGGTGTGCGATTTTACACGCTGCTTTGGCTGGCATTCGACCTGTGGCGAAAGGATAATGTTGCCGAAATGGCCGACTGCCTGAGGAGGACAATACCGCTTTCCGTCCAAACCGGCGTACCGATAGCCATCACCTGGCACAGCCACCTTATCCGGCGCGCCATGGAAAACGGAATCGCGGCGGAGAAGCAGGCCGACCTGGCGGAAATCCTGTGCCGGATCCCGCTTCCCGGAGATCCGGACCCGGACCTGATCCGGCGGACATTGCACTGGCTGTATGTTTTATGGTGGGCTTACCCGCGGGGCGAACAGCCGGAACCGGCGACCCTGGTCCGCTTTCTGGCCGGACTCACTCCCCGGGAGATCGTGAAAGCCCTGCAGACCGCGATTGTGGCCGCGCCGCAGGTCAATCCTTTGGAGAGCATCTCCCATCTTTGGAACGACCTGTTGCAGGTCAGGCTGGTTCCCCCCGCCAACCGGCACGAGGTCACCACGCTGTACCTTACGGTTTTATCGCAGTCGGTCTTCAGCAGGCAATGGCGCCCGGCCGCGATGGCGCTGTTTGCCGCCGTGCGCGCCGGGGCGACCATCCGCGCACTCCCGGCCTGGGGCAGGTTCCTCCGGGCGGCTTTTCTTTATCTTTTATCCCCCGGATCGCGCAAACCGAATACAATAGCGGAGATTAAAACTCACCGCTTATGAAAAAGCACAGACGATTCGACATCCGGAAACGCCTTTTCAAGAGCGGATTGCGCTCCAACCTGCGCACCCTGCTCGGCAACAGCATTTGGGCTTTGAAATATTCGTACTCGCACAAACCGGCCCTGGTCATCGCCCTGCTGGTGCTGGCGGCCGCCTCCAGCACGATCCCCGCCCTGCTGGCCGTCTCCACCCGCGGGCTGGTGAACGCGGTTTCGGGCGTGCTCCGCGG
>CAZYSF010000445.1:0-2432 GCA_964649635.1 uncultured Anaerolineales bacterium
GGAACCGCCGCGCGCATTTCGCGCAGGATGCGGATCGCCTGGGCCGGGCCGCTGGAGCAGTTTACGCCGATCAGATCCGCGCCCGCCTCGGAGAGAGCGTGCGCCGCCTGAGCCGGAGAATCGCCGAGGAGCGTCAATCCGTCGCGGGTGAAAGTGAAGCTCATACCAATAAACTGCGCGCCCGCCGCCCGCACCGCTTTCAGAGCCGTCAGCGCCTCATTAACATCGCTTAGCGTTTCGATTAGGATCAGATCGACTCCGGATTTCAGCAGAAGCGCCGCCTGTTCGCGGAAGGCCGCCTCCGCCTGCTCCGGCTTGACCCGGCCGTACGGCGCCAGGCGCACGCCCAGGGGTCCGATGCTCCCCGCGACGAATGCGGCATCGGGGCCGGTGCCGGCGGCCTTCCGTGCCAGTTCGACTCCGGCTCGGATGATCGCTTCCTGCTTCCCCGCAAGCCCGCAGGCTGAAAGTTTGAACCGGTTCGCGCCGAAAGTATTGGCTTCGATGATCTGAGCGCCCGCGGCGATGTAATCCCGGTGCGCCTGCGCCACCAGTTCCGAGCGGGTGAGGTTGAGGTTGTCGATATTCTCCTCGGGCGGCACCCCGCGCGCGACCAGCAGCGTCCCCATCGCGCCGTCCGCGAGAATGGGCTTGGCGCCGGCCAGAAGATTTTGCATGCGTTCGCTCATAACATCCTTTTCGAAGCTTGTCCGGCAGACGCCACCTGTCAGGTTGTGATCACTTTCCAAGTATTGCCGACCTGTCAGGTGCAATGCACCTGACAGGTCGGCACCCTATTCGAAGCACTCCATCCCCAGACGTTCCAGATCGCGGCCGGCAAGCAGATGCCTATGATCCGATCGCCAATTCTTGCGGCTGGCGAACAATTTCATCACATTTTCCCGGTTTACGAAAGACTGCTCGCCGGAGAATTGCACATGGAAGGATGAGAATGGCCACTCCCGGAAATCGCGGACCAAACAATGCTTCTGTGGATTTTGGTGGATATATACGATCAGTCGGAGCAGATGAGAATCGCTTTCCACCGCAATCCGTCCGAACGGACGTTGGAACAACGCGCCAGTCCGTCCATACTCCTTATTCACCGTCCGCGTAAATGCGTTGAAGAAATTGGAAAAGGGCTGGGACAAGCCGGCTGGATGCCGGCTTTTCTCCGGTCCGTCCTTTATTCTCACAAGAAAATGGAAGTGATTTTTCAGCAGACAATACGCGTATGTATCGGCTATGGGCAGGATATGATACGCATATAAGCGGAGAAAGCATTCATAATTCCGCGCTTCATGGAAAAGATTTTCCCGATTATTGCCGCGGTTGTAGATGTGGAAAAATTTTCCGGGAATCAATGGAATGGTGGTGTTCATATATCCCCCTTGCAGACCTGCCGGATGTCTTCAGCCCATTATATCGAAGACCTGTCAGGTAGGCCACGATAAAACCAGGTCCCATTAACACCTGACAGGTGCGGCGCACCTGTCAGGTGTGCGGGCCCTGTCAGGTGGTGTACACCTGTCAGGTTCCCCCCGCGATTCCCATCCACAACTGATAAACGCCGAAGATCCCCAGCCCAACCGCCGAAGCGATCATTAACCCTTGCCGCAACCGCGGGCTGAATCCATGCGCGATCGACACTACCCGGATGATGATGACATTGACCACGATCATCACGAGATAAAAAGCCGCCAGCATCGCGATCGCATACCCAGGCGATTCTTTCCAGCCCGTCAGCAGGATCGGGCCGGTCACCAGGCTCCAGAACAGATAGGGATTCGGATTGAGCAGATTGATTAGTACCGCCTGGGGCAATCCCCGTTGCGGAGATCCTTCGGGCGTCGCGGTTTCATCCGGAGGATGAAGCGCCGTGCGGAAGGCGCCGATCGCGAGGTAGATCAGGAATGCGCCGCCGGCCAGCCGCAGCACCGTCACCCAGCCGGAGGGCAGGAATGCCAGCACCGTCACCACCAGCGCAATGATCGGCAGATCGCTCAGCAGCGGGACGAGCGCGTAGATAATCGACCGCCGCCAGCCGTTTTTCAGCGCCTGGAGGATGATGTACGCCTGCAGCGGCCCGGGCTGGACCGCTGCGGCGAAGCCATAGGTGACCCCTTGAATAATATACGTGATCATTACATTACCTTAGGGTCATCCCGAACCCGAGCGCTTGCCCCCCAAGCGATGAGCATCGGCGTAATTCCGATGCGTTGTTATCGCGAGCGGGGGCAGCGAGGGGGAGGGATCGGGAACTCCTTTATTATTACGTTGCTTTATCGAATCCCTGCGCAACCGACCCTCGGCCTTCGGCCTCGGGATGACGCCCCCTATCCCCGCCGCGCCTGCGGCACCATGTAGTATTTCGCCTCGGGATGGTGGACGATGATCGCCACGGTGGACTGTTCCGGAACGAGCTGGAACGC